>JBALUX010000005.1:0-54927 GCA_036963725.1 Parasphingorhabdus sp.
GTATCAGTCATTTTAACGCTTCTCCTTACAGAGAGCTCGCGCGGCGTTGGGACCGCGTGGCCCGGCGCCGCTTTGTCTTGTGCGCCGCAGCATGTCAAGTGTGATCTTGGTTTCCGATGATACCGGCTATTTCTTTTGGAAGAGGATTTTGCCGCGCTTAGAAACCAGCAGTTTTTCCAATGTTACCGGGTGAAAATAGGCCTCTACCCGATCGCCTTCGGGGGTCGTTCCATAAACTTCATAGCAGCCGCCATCGACCTTGGATTTTTTGACTGTCCAGCCCTCGTTGACCAGAGCGGCTTTCAGTTCCGCCTGTGTTTTCCAGCTCGATTCCGGTCCGGCGTCGCACGTCATCTTGCCGGTGGCGAGGGCAGGGGCCGAGACGCCGGCAGTGGTAATAAGAGCGGCGACGGCGGCGGTGATTGCGATATTTTTCATATTCATTGTCTCCAAGTCTGATCGGTTTGCAGCGATTCGCACTGCTGGCTTCTGTCGCGCCATTGGGCATATAGTTCCCGCGCTTCGCACGACAGAAAGACTATGGGCTGATCATGGGTTTTGTGGACGCGATGGTCTAGTATAATTTTGTAGCAAATTGTCGCATTCTTCGTGTCAGACCGCCGGTAAGATTTTGTTTACCATGAGCTTCAGTCTGGATTTAACCATCTTCTGCCATTGCGCCCGTCATGGATATGAAATTGCAAATTGGGCGCCGCGGGCGGACCATCGGACTTTTGGGCATGGCCTCGTTATTGCTCAGCGCTTGCGGAGCCATACCGGCAGGCAGCACCGGCCAGTCGCAGCGGCCGCAGGCCTCGGCTGGCTTGGGATCTTTCAATCCCACACCCTCTGCCCGCCAGTGTTTCAGCGATCTCGGCAAGGCAAACGTCCGCTTCTCTCCTTTGCCCAACCGCCAGTTCAGCGGCGGATGCAGCCAGATCGACAGTATCAAGCTGCTCGATGTCGGTGCTGATGTCACCAACCTTGGTCCGGTCAAATGCGAACTGGCCGGCAAATTTGCCGCCTGGACCGAATATGCCGTGAAACGCGCGGCGCGCAAATATCTCGGCAGCGATCTCAAGCGGATCGAGACGATGGGCAGCTATAGTTGCCGCAATATCGCCGGATCGGGCAAATTGTCGCAGCACGCCCACGCCAATGCGATTGACGTTTCCGCTTTCGTACTCACCGACGATCGCCGGATCACGGTCGAGAATAATTGGAAAAGCGGTCGTCGGGAAATGCAGTTTCTCGCCGCTATCCACGACAGCGCCTGCAAGCGCTTTGGCACTGTTCTCAGTCCCAATTACAATGCGGCCCATCGCGACCATTTCCATCTCGACATGAGCGGAAACGGATATTGTCGATAGGACCATAAGGCCACTGGTCAGTCACAAATCTATGCTTTAGGGCAGGGTTATGACCAATAAAGATCTCCACGACCGCCGCTTTTACCGTGCCAAGCAGGAAGCCGAATTTGCCGAGAAGGCCCATCTGGAAACGGCGCAGACCCGGGACCCGGCCTACCGGCTGGCTTTTCAGGACACCGAATTCCTGCTCCGCGAGGAGTTGCGGCCGGTCCGCTTCCAGCTTGAACTGCTCAAGCCGGAGATGCTGCTCGACGAAGCCGGCATCGGTTCGACCCTGGTGATGTACGGATCAGCCCGGATACCCGAGCCGGACAAGGCTGATGCGCTGATCGAGGCGGCGGTTGACGACGAATCGCGCAGAATTGCCGAGCGGCTGAAAGAGAAAGCCAAATATTATGACGAGGCCCGCAATCTGGCGCGGCTTGCCAGTGAGTGCGGTATCTCCGCGAATGGCAAGCGCGACTTTGTTGTCTGCTCCGGAGGCGGACCGTCGATCATGGAGGCTGCCAATCGCGGCGCTGCCGATGCGGGCGAGGAGTCGATCGGGCTCAATATCGTTCTGCCGCATGAGCAGGCACCCAATGAATTTGTCACGCCGTCACTGAGTTTCCAGTTCCACTATTTCGCGCTGCGCAAGATGCACTTTCTGCTGCGTGCCAGAGCGGTGGCGGTGTTCCCGGGCGGCTTCGGAACGCTGGACGAGTTTCTCGAGCTGGTCACATTGGTGCAGACCGGCAAAATGGAAAAATTGCCGATCTTGCTGTTTGGCAAGGATTTCTGGAATCGCGTGATCAACTTCGACGCACTGGCCGACGAAGGCACGATCAGCCGCAAGGACCTCGAACTGTTCCAGTTTGTCGAAACTGCTGACGAAGCCTGGGACATTATCACGCAATTTTATCAGCTGGATTGCTGCTAGAGCAACCCGGCGGCAGCTTTATTCTTCCGCTGCCGCTGCGTCCGCTTCAACTGCTTCCTGGGCTTCGGCATCAACGCCAGCTTCTGCTTCCGCTTCGTCTGCTGCCGGTTCTTCGACCACCGGTGCAGCCGGGAGTGGAATGTTCGAACCCTGCGCATTCAGATAGACCATCAGATTGGCGCGATCTTCCGCCTTGCCGAGACCGGCAAAGGTCATCTTCGTGCCATTGGCATATTTGCGCGGCGAGGTCAGCCAGGCATCCATGGCAGCCCAGTCCCAGTTGCCCGGGACGCTTTTCAGCGCGTCACTATAGGCAAAGCCGGCAACATGGCCATGTGGCTTGCCCATGGCTGCATAGAGGTTCGGACCGATGCCATTGGCGCCGCCCTGGTTGATCGTGTGGCAGGCTGCACATTTGGCAAAGACCTTTTCACCGGCAGCGGCATCGGCCGTCTGCAGCAAGGTCTCGATCGACGGGCCCGCATTGGCGGCGCCACCGGAGGATTCAACGCCTTCGATTTCATAGCCCATGACTTCGGGACGTTCGTGCTTGCCGGCGTGGAAATATTTGCCGCTGACAATGGAAAAGCCGAGGGCAGCGATGCCGCCAGCCAGTACCCAACCTGCGATGGTGTTATTGTTGCTCATATTGTCTCTCAAACCCCTGAGTGAGCGGCGGCCAAGGGCCTGCCAAATTTGTGCTGTCTGTAAAGAGAGCAACGGGCCAACGCAAGGCCTCAATTGCCGTAAAATACGCGATGGGCCATGCGAAATGCACAGGCCTCTGACGGGCGGGCCACTTCCCTCTTGCCCCGCTGCATCCGGTTCGACTATCGCAGCAGCGTAAAAGAGGGACGAGATGGACAGCTTTCCGAAAAACGCATTGGGCATGGTCAGAAAAATGACCGAAAAAGGCGCTGAAAAGCCTGAAAAGGCGATTGCCTTCCAGGGCGCGCCCGGTGCCAATTCCCATCTTGCCGCGCTCGACTATGCGCCGGACGGCCTGCCGGTTCCCTGCTTCGCCTTCGAGGATGCGATCGATGCGGTGAAGCATGGCACGGCCGGAAGCGCGATCATCCCGATCGAAAATTCGCTCAACGGCCGGGTTGCCGATATCCATTTTCTGCTGCCCGAATCGGGCCTGCATATCGTTGACGAATATTTCATGCAGATCAGCCATTGCCTGATGGCGCGGTCGGCCGATGCCGAGATCCGCACGGCGATGAGCCATCCGCAGGCGCTCGGCCAGTGCCGCCACTATCTGCGCGCGCGCGGCATCATCCCCGTGGCCTATGCCGATACTGCCGCCGCTGCCGCCTTTGTCGCCCAGCAGGACGATCCCCATGCTGCCGCGATCGCACCCAAGCTTGCCGCGCAAATTTACGGCTTGCAGCCGATCGCAGACGCGATCGAGGATGCGCCGGACAATATCACCCGTTTCGTCGTGCTCGCGCCGGAGGCGGCGAAACCCGAACCCAATGGTCCGGTGATGACGACCTTCATTTTCGAGGTTAAAAATATTCCCGCCGCGCTGTACAAGGCGCTTGGCAGCTTTGCGACCAATGGCGTCAACATGACCAAGCTGGAAAGCTACCAGCAGGGCAGCAGTTTTGCGGCCACCGAATTTTTCGCCGATATCGAGGGCGCACCCGGCGATCCGGCGATTGACCGGGCGCTCGCCGAGCTCGGCTTCCACTGCAACAGCGTGCGGATACTCGGCACCTATCGGCAGGCGCGGCCGCGGACGGTCATCGCCTAGCCGGCTTGCCCTGGCGGACTGTCTCGCCGCTGTTTCAGGCGTTCGACGATTCGACATCATTGCCGAACAACACGATCATCACTCCGAGGATCGCCAGCAGGATGAAGCCCACACCCTTGAGCCGGTTGCCGGGAATAAGGAAAGCCCGCCGTGCGGCAATCACCGTTTGCAGCGTATAATAAAGCGCAAAGGCGCGGCTGGCATAAGCGATGATCTGGAAGATATTGACGCTCCAGGTCATGAGTAAACCGATCCCGACCAATATCGCATAGCCGGTGCGCGCCTTGACATGGCCCTTGGTCAGTTCCTCGACCAGCCCGCCCGATCCGCTGGTGTCGGCGATCGCGGCGCTGAACTGCGCCGCCAGCGCAGCGGCGACCAGCAGCAGCGGCAATATCGGTGTGATGATTCCCATCATGTCGATAATCGCGGTCTCGGTCAGGGCGAATTGCTCGCGTTCGAAGCTATAGGCGAACAGCCCGATGTAGATCATGTAAATCACGCCGCAGACGATCTGGGCGAGGCGCATCGACTTGATCCGGGTCGTCGCATCATAGTTGCGCCCCAGATAGCGCGAGGTTTCAAAGCCCTGCACGGTGATGATCAGGCCGAAGGCGAGGGTGAGCGCGGGCCAGCCGGAGAGCATCGGCGGATGCATGAAGAGCGTCGCGGCGCTGGCCTTCTGATAGAAATACCAGGTCAGTCCGACCAGCAGGCCGACGATGATCGCCAGCTTCAGCGTTACGGCACTATATTCCATCTTTTCCAGCGCCTTGAATCCGCGCGTCCAGCCGACGATCAGGATTATTATATAGATGACCGAGGTAAGCAGCTTGGCATTGGCCGAACTGTCGAACGCGGTCAGGCTGACGCCAAAGGCACCGAACAGATTGAGATAATAGCTGACCGAAATGGTGAACGCGAAGACCAGTGCCCAGGAGGCGGCAATCTCCAGCCGGTCGATTCCGTCATTTTGAACCGGTTTGCGGACATTGCGGTGAAAGATGTTGAAGCGGATCGCCGCCCCGAACAGATAGGCGCCGAGACATAGTCCGGCCATGATTATCGGCGCGATATAGCCGTAATCCGATACCAATATCGGTGCGAGCACCAGAAACCCGCTGCCGATGATCGACGCCAGTGGCGTCACCGTCGCCCGCCAGACAACCGATTTCGACAGGCGGGGTGTAAGCAATATCACGCCGGTCGCGATCACCGACAGGATGATGAAAATATTCAATAGCAAGGCAGGGTCCGATGATGGTGGCACAGAAAAAAGCAGGATAGGCCTGTCGCGGATTGCTTGTCGACGGGTTTTTCCTGCAAGGCGGGAAAGCGGGTGTCGACACTATCCAGGGTCACACGGGTCACACCCCCTTTAGTGGAAAGACGGGCCGTCCTCACCGGGGCCATTCCAATCATCAGCGCCATCGTCGCGGTCATCATCATTATATCCGTCGGGATTGGCTTTTTCCCAGAAGCCCGGCTGGTCCATCATACCGCTACGCTCGGCGCGCGCCCATTGCAGATCGTCCCAGTCATCCGCTTCATAAGGGTCGAGATCGGACGTATCGACATCTTCCGGCGCCATTGCGGCGATCCTTTCGCGTTCTTGGAACATTTCGAGCCGGTTGAGCAACTCATCATCGCTCAATCCGGACTTGCAGGGTTTCGGCGGCGGGGCCCGCCGGGTCTGCGCCGCGCGATCCTGCGCTTCGAGCATGGCAGAGCAATCATCGCCTTCGCCGATTGCTTCGACCATTGCATCAAAATCCGCAGCCGCCTCGCGCATGGGCTCGCCGGCCAGATCCAGACCATCGGCCTTGGCATCGAGCCGGGCCAGCGCCGCGAGCAGCAGTCCGGGGGAAAAGCGCGTCCGCTCGCCAACTTCCTCGCCATGATACCAGACCGTCTCGGTCCAGCCGTTCAGACCCGTTTCAAGCAGGGTTTCGGCGTAAAGATCGCGAGCATGGATCAGCGCCGCATCCCACGCCCGGTCAAAGGCGCGCCCTACCTGCCGCCGGCGCAAGCGATAAGCGCTTTCGCGACTCATCCCGACATAGGCGGCTGACGCCTTGACCGACCCGCAGCGGGCTAGTGCTTCCAGGAAGGTGCGCTGCTTTTCGGGAGTCCAGCGTGGTGAGGGGTGGTGGGGAGCGTCGGTGGCGGGCGGTTGGTCGGTCATGTCATTATCCATTCATGGTTCAAGGAAGTGAACAATATAACCGATATGGTACATTGTAGGAAAGAGGAACGTGTCTTGTCGAATATTTTGAACCTGTCCGCGCGGTCACTACCGTTTTGCCGCGCAAATTCTGTCCCGTCGCTTGTCATGATGGCTTGACCCTATAGCCACTAGAGGGTGCATAGGCCGCCGCGTTGCTATTGTTCAAAAAGGACTGTTGTCGTGATTTCCAGCCGCCTGCGTTTTTTGTTGCTCTGCCCCTTGCCAGTTCTCGGCCTCCCGATGCCACTTGCGGCGCAGGTGAGCGGTGAAGTCGAAGGGGGCCAAGCCCACGACGAGTCGGAAGAGGAGCATGATTATATCATTGTTCAGGGCACGAGGCTTAACCGCCGTGTACAGGACGAGCCGATCCGTGTCGAAGTGATTGCCGGTGAAGAAATCGAGGAAAAAGCAATCATGCGGCCCGGAAACATCGCCATGCTGGTCAACGAGACCGGCGGCGTGCGGGTGCAGGTAACCTCGCCTGCGCTGGGCGCTGCTAATATCCGTATTCAGGGGCTCGAGGGACGGTACACGCAATTGCTGGCGGACAATCTCCCGCTCTACGGTGGTCAGGCGGCTTCGCTGGGGCTGCTGCAGATTCCGCCGACCGATCTCGGCCAGGTAGAAGTGATAAAAGGCGCGGCATCGGCGCTCTACGGCGCGTCGGCACTCGGCGGCGTGATCAATCTCGTCTCGAAGCGGCCGGGTGACGAATTCGAAGCCGATATTCTCGCCAACGCCACTACCCGCAACGGGCAAGATCTGACCGCTTATGTCGCCGGGCCGATCAGCGCCAATAGCGGCCTTTCCCTGACCGCTGGCGCGCACCGGCAAAGCGGTCAGGATCTGGATAGCGATGGCTGGTATGATATGGCTGGTTACGACCGGTTCACGGCCCGCCCACGCTTCCAGTGGAAGGGCGACGAAGGCTCTTCCCTCTATGTGACGCTTGGCGCGATGACCGAGGACCGGGTCGGCGGCACGCTGCCGGGACGCACGGTCCCCGACGGCACGACGTTCGTGCAAGCCCAGGATACCGAGCGCTATGATGCCGGGCTGGTCGCGGAGAAGCCGCTCGGCGAGCTGGTCAGTCTGCATTTGCGCGCTTCTGCCATGCGGCAGGAGCATATGCATCGCTTTGGCGCGGTTGCCGAAGACGACCGGCACAGCAATGCTTTCGTCGAGGCTTCTGTTGCGGGAACCAGCGGCAGTACGTCGTGGGTCGGCGGTGTCGCCTATCAGTCAGACGGCTTCCGCTCGGACAGCTTCCCGGCCTTTGACTATAGTTACGAGGTCCCGGCGGTGTTCGCCCAGATCGAGCAGGAGGCGACCTATGACCTGACGCTCGCTGCGAGCGCCCGAGTCGATTTTCATGACGAGTTCGGCACCCAGTTCAGCCCCCGACTGTCGGCGCTCTACCGGCCCGGCAACTGGACCGTCAGGGGATCGATCGGCGGGGGTTTCTTCGCGCCGACACCCTTTGTCGACGCGATTGAGTCCGCAGGTCTGTCGCGGCTGGAGCCGCTTGGCGATCTCGAGGCCGAAACCGCGCGGACCGCTTCGCTCGACATGGGCTATGCCGACGGGCCGTGGGAAGCCAATCTGACCCTGTTCGGTGCCAATATCAAAAACCCGACCCGGCTCGAAGACATTGCTGCTGACCGGGTTCGTCTGGTCAACGGCAGCGGCACCACCCGGATTCGCGGATCCGAACTGTTGCTGCGGTTCAAACAGAATGGCTTCACGGTCACCGGAAGCTATGTCTTTGTCGATGCGACCGAGCCCGACCCGACCGGTGCAGGACGCCAGCGCGTGCCGCTGACACCGCGTCATACCGGCGGCCTGGTCGGCATGTGGGAGGAACATGGCAAGGGCCGGATCGGTATCGAGGCTTATTATACCGGCCGGCAGCAACTGGAGGACAATCCGTTCCGCACGCGCTCGCGTCCCTATGTCCATCTGGGGCTGTTGGGTGAGATTGTTCTGGGCAAGATCAGCCTGTTTGCCAATGCCGAGAATCTGCTCGATGTCCGCCAGTCGCGTTACGATCCGCTGGTCCTTCCGCAGCGCGCCGCGAGCGGCCAGTGGACGGTGGATGCCTGGGGACCGCTGGAAGGGTTCATTCTCAACGGCGGTATACGCCTGCGCTTTGGCGGGCACTGATAGCGCAGCTCGCTGTTCCGCTCGCCCGCGCTAAGAGGAGCATTGCTGCAATAAAGGCAAGCACGGTGATTCCGGCGCCAGGGTGCTTCCCCTTTCCCCTCGCGTGCGGCAGCTTTGTCTCCGGCTTTTTCAGAGCAGCCGGGATCAAAACCGGGCGTGTAACACCACGTTTAACAATTTATTCGTGGTTCACCATTAGAGCGATGCGCGTATTTGTCGTTTTTGTCTGACCAGGATGACGACGCAGTTGTTCAGGGGGGACAATGATCTTTTCAAGACGCCAGTTCATGGCGAGTGCTGTCATTGCCGGTGCCGCCGGATTGACTGGCTGCACGGGACGTTTCGGCTCTGCAACATCCTATCTGACGCCGATCTTGCGACCACAATATCACAATGTTGTCACCCACTGGTGTGATGTTCTCATGCAGCAGATCCGGGATCAGCGGGTGCCGCCGCCGCGTGCGGCCTATAATCTGGCGATGCCGACGGTTGCCGGATTTCTGGCAGCGAACAGCATATTGCAGGGCTATGATGACCCCTTTGACATAGGCACAGGTCCTGCGGGCGCCGATCCCATAATGGCCTATGGCGTGGCTTTCGCTACCGCAGCGTCGGAAGTGTTCCAGCAGCCTTTTGTCGGCGAGCGCATGGAATTCGCCAACCAGATTCCCGATGGCGAGGCCAAGTCTCTCGGTGCCGCATGGGGCCGGCAGGTGGGTCTGAAGATCGTAAAAATGCGAACCCGCGACGGATCGCAACCGAGCAAGGTCAATTACTATCTGAACCGCTACAAGCGACGCCATGACGCGCTGCAATGGACGCCGACCGGCCCGCTGTACAGCGCCAAGCCCGGCCCTGCCTTCGACAGCTTCTCGCGGCCTCTCTATCCCGGTCACGGGCAGATCAGACCGTGGACGATGGGCCGGGTCGAGAATTTCCGGACCATCGGTTTTCACGATCCGGCCAGTCCGGAATTTGCCGATGAATTTGATCAGGTCCGGGCCCTGGGCCGCGCCGACAGCCGCGAGCGGACCGCCGACCAGACCGAGATCGCAATGTTCTGGGAAGACGGCCCCTGGGGGATTACCCCGCCGGGCCATTATATGCTGATCGCCATACAGGTGCTGCAGGACCGCAATCTGTCTTTCATCGAATGGGCACGGGCGATGGCGCTGATCGGCATGACCCAGTGCGACGCCTCGATCCAGGCCTGGGATACCAAATATAGCCATGATGTCATCCGTCCGGAAACCGCGATCCGGCACCGCGCGCCGAAATTCGGCAACCGCGATCCGCGGGTCGTGCGGGAGAGACAGTGGCGCAGCTATATCCCTACACCGGAATTCCAGTCCTATACTTCCGGCCATTCGACTTTCGGTGCAGCGGGAGCAACGATGATCGGGCATATATTGGGCACCGACCGGGTGCGTTTCTCGCACCAGTCGCCCGATCAGGTGCTATGGCCGCAATTGCGCGATATCACCCGGCACTGGACCAGCCTGAGCCAGGCGGCTGACGAAAACGGCCTGAGCCGCATCTATGGAGGGGTCCACTGGATGCGCGACCATCTGGTCGGAATGGATGCCGGCAAGGCGATCGCCAATCATGCCCATGACAATTATTTCCGCAGGAAGGTCTGAATGACGAGATCCGGATTTTCCTGCGCTCTATGGCAGCCGGTTGCCATCGGGGCGATCGCTCTGTCCGCCGGTTCCGCCCAGGCACAGGTCAGCCTCAACTATGACAATCTTTCCTCGTTCGAGGAGCCGCTGGCGTTCGAAGTGGGCGAAGCGACCGTGCTGGTCGGCGGTGTCGTCGATGTGCCGGTCAAACTGACGGTCGATGACAGCGTTTTCGACGGCGATGTCGATGTCAGCCTGGTCACCAATCTCGATATCAGTGTCGAGATGCAGCTCGCCAACCGGTGGAATGTCGGGCTGGCCTATTTCGGGCAATATAATGAAAATACGCGGGATTATGAAGATAATATCGCCGGCTTCATTCGCACAAGCTGGGGCAGTCTGATCGGCGGCAACGTCGACGGCCTGGTGCGCGAAGCGACGCGTCGGCGGCGCGGTGTCGGCAATGCCGATCTGGCCTTTGACGATTTCTACGGCAGGATCAACCGCTGGGGCGGCGGCTATAGTGGGCGCTTCGGTCCGGCTACGCTCAGCGGGATTGTCGATGGCGACGGCCGTTTCGAACTGGGCGTCGAATATCAACGGCCGATTGGCCGAAAAGATTATCGCTTCGCCACGAGGGTTGCCAGGGCCCGTTATCTTGCCGCGGATGGCGTAACGGATTTCGATACGATCGGTGTCGGCGTGGTTGGCGAATTTGTCTATGGCAGCAGCCTGTTCGATCTCGGACTGGGCTATGAAAATCTGCAGGCCGGGGCCGTCGATCTCGATCGCTGGTATGTATCCGGCGGCGCGCAGACCAAGATCGGCGTGCTCAGCCTGTCCGCCGCCGGCCATTATGGCGAACTGGACGGTACGTCGGAAAGCTCGGCTTCGCTGGGCGTTCGCTATGATATTGCCCGCGGCCTCTCGACCAATCTCGGTGTCAATGCGCGCAAGGCGCAGATTGCGCGCGACGGCATAGCGGTGGCCGACGAGGACGAAACCAGCGCGACCGCTTCGGTGCGCTACAGCTTCTAGGCGTCCGGGCTATTTTGGGCCGGCTATTTGCCAGCCAGTTTTTTCGCTTCTGCCAGATGGGTCCGGCCGATGCGGATCTCGGTACCGCATTTCAGGCAGGCCATCCACACGCCGCCGCCGTCGTGGCGCAGGCCCGCGATCCAGTCGCGCCGGACCAGATGCGAGCGGTGCAGCCGGATAAATTCTTCCGGATTGAGCCGCTCTTCCAGACCGGTGATGGTCTGGTGCAGCAAATAGCTGACGGGGCCGACGTGCAGGCGCATATAGTCGCGTTCGGCCTCGACCCGGTCGATTTCGGAGGCAACGATGCGGCGCAGTTCGGATTTATAGGGCACCCAGAATTCTTCCGCCCAGGGCGAATCGTCCGCTCCGTCGCTGCGCGGTTCCGCCGTGCGTTCGCGAACCCGGGAAATCGCCAGCGTCAGCCGCGCATTTTCGACCGGTTTCAGCACATAATCGATTGCCGCGACGTCAAAGGCCTCGACTGCAAAACGGTCAAAGGCGGTGACAAATATGATCGCCGGAGCGTCGGCCTTGCCGGACAGGGCCCGCGCCACATCCAGCCCGTCCTTGCCGGGCATCGCGATGTCGAGCAGCAACAGGTCCGGCTTCAACTGTTCGGTGAGGCGCAGCGCCGCTTCGCCATCGCTGGCGGTACCGATCAGGTTGATTTCCGGCTGCCGGGCGCAGAGCAGCTGCAGACGCTCGATCGCCAGTGGTTCGTCGTCGACGATCAGCGTGGTCAGTGGCTTGAGTTCGATTTCTTCGATCATGGGTTATCCAGCATCAACGGTAGGGTCAGCTGCGCAATATAACCACCTTCTGCCGGACGTACAGTCTGCAGACCGGCCTGCTGGCCAAAACGGGTCTCCAGCCGGTCGCGGACATTGGCCAGACCGATGCCACTGCTCGTGCCGTCATCGTGCAGATCGACCGGCCGCGGATCGCCGTCATCGGCCACTGTCAGGATCAGATTGTCGCCATCGGACCGGGCGCTGATCGAAATGGTTACCGGGCGTTTGCTGTGCGCGACGCTATGCTTGATCGCGTTCTCGACCAGCGGTTGCAGGATCAGGCCGGGCACCAGCACGCCGAGGAGATCGTCGGGAATATTGACCTCTGTCCGGAGCCGTTCGGGAAAGCGGACCGCTTCGATATCGAGATAGAGATTTTGCAGATGCACCTCTTCCGACAGGGGCACATCTTCCAGCGGATCACCGGACAGGCTGGTGCGATAGAATTTCGAGAGATTGAGGATCATCTCCTCGGCTTCTTCCGGCTGGCTGCGCATCACTAGGGTGCTGAGGCTGTTGAGCGTGTTGAACAGGAAGTGCGGGTTGACCTGATAGCGCAGCGACCGCAGTTCGGCATCCTGTGCGGCCTGCGCGAAGCGGGCGGCCTTGCGCTCGACCTGCCGGACCCTGCCGGCATAGCTCAGCGTCAGATAAAGGGATGTCCAGCTGACGATGAAGAAAAAGCGGGAAGTGGCATCTTCGAAAATCGCCTTGAAGGCCAGATTGTCCTGCTCCATATATTTGCGCATTTCCTCGACATGCGCTTCGTCCCACAGGTTCTCCGGATAATAGACGTTGAAGATATAATGGTTGAACGAGGCGATAATGATTGCGCAGGGAATAGCGGCGGCAAAGGCCGTGATGATGCGGGTGGAAAGGGCCTTGTCCTCGAACTGCCGGAGAAACAGATAGAGCAGATAGGTGGCGCCGATGCCGAAAACGGTCACGACTGTCCGTCGCATCACCATTTCGCCTTGCGCAGGCCAGTCACCGATTGACGCCCGCAGCGTCAGGACAATCATGTAGAAAAACCAGAATCCGAGGATCGACAGGATAGCTACCTGATGTCCGACCGACGGCCTGCGGTTTCCCAGTTCAAATTTTCTCATATGCGTTCAATTCATGGTTTCGAGTCAGCTTAGGCCAATATGGTATCAATTGTCTCTAGGGGAATCGTGACCGGTCGAACCATGGTTGCGGTTGGTCGAAACATTATAAGTCTGGCGCGCAATTTTCCGACTTTGGATGGTCAACACGATATTAATCACGTCTGATTTAACCAATTGCTAACCATGTTTGGGTCAAATGTCTTCGTGGGATAAGTCCACGAGGAGTTGTGAAGACATGACCAAGGAAACACGATCCGTACCCGGCGCGATGACGCTGGCCGAGATGAAAGAATTTGCGAGCTTCAGCTCCGCGACCCAGCGCTATATCCGCCGGTCGCTGGATGTCGGGCTCGAACGTTCCGACGCCGTGGAGACATGGTCGCGCGACAAGGTCGAAGAAGCCGGAATCCAGGTCCAGATATCCTTGTACCGGCGGATTCGTGACATTCGCAAAGCGATTCCCGAGGATTGCGCTATCGACAGTATCGAGGCCTTCATGCCCTCGCTGATTTCGCTGGCGGCCTATGATCTGGGGCAGGGCCGGATCCACAGTTTCCCCGCTTTCCGTTTTCTCTACGAGCGCCTGCTGGGCCCGGATTCCCGTCCGTGGCTGCCCGGCGCCTTTTGCGCCGCAGCGGCACTCCCGCATCTGCACCCGAAAACCCGCAAGGGCCTGCTGCAGTCGATCAGCGAAGCTGCAGCGACCGCGCCCGGCTGGTCCAACCGCGAACCCAGCTTCTTTCCGGAATGGGTCGAAAAAGTGGATATGAACAAAGCGGCGCATTGACCGCTGTAGTTTAGTCCTGACGTCAGGCGGCCGCTGGCCGTCCGGTGACCGCCGCTTCATATTCGCTTTCGGCGCGCTGGATCAAATGCCGGTCATCTTCATTCCACGGATGAAAGCCGGGCAGGAAGAATTTGCACCACGGAATGATGATTGCCCGCGCGATACCCGGCGAGACGAGCAGAAATTTCAGTAGCTTCAACTTCACCCTCCATCCGGTCATGCCGTCTTGCGCCAGCAGATCGAGCGTGTCGTTCCAGCGGTTGCCCCAGAAATTCCTCGTGATGACGAGCATCATCAGCGCTTTCACTTTCCAGCGTTGCCAGCGGCTCCAGTCCCGGGTTGCGTAGAGCCATGTGTCATAGGCGACGCCCTTATGCTCGATCTCTTCCAATGCATGCCAGCGCCACAGGTCGGCGGTTTCCTCATCGGAATCTTTCCAGTGCAGCGGGTTGGCGATAAACTGCTGCGCCATGATTGCGGTAAAATGTTCTAGGATCATCGTCGCTGCCAGATTGGTAATCTTGGGCCGGCCCTTGGTCATGCCGAGCGATTCGGTAATCCGCTGTTCGATCCGGCTGGTGTCATAGCCGTTTTCCTCGACCCGGCGGTTCAGCGCCAGATGTTCACGGCTGTGGATCACTTCCTGCTGAACGAAGGCGCGGATCTCTTTCTGCAATTTCTGCGGTGTGTGATCGCGAAATTCTCTCACACTCTCGATGAAGAAAGCCTCGCCGCGCGGGAAGGTGAGCGACAGGCAATTGTAAAAGGCAGTCGCGACCGGATCGCCATTTTGCCAGTATTTCCCGGGGTCATAACCTTCTTCCCGCCCGAAACGGCGGTCGCGGGGCGTGATTTCATGATCCTCAGGCGTAGGGGTGCGAATGGATTCCGGTTCGGCGCTGGGGGAACTGGGCATATTCATCAGATGTTTCCATTATGCGAAATGCAGCCTATAGCTAACACCAATGATAATAAGGCTACTTACATAAATGTCAATAGCAAAGAGACGTCTCTCGCCCGAAGAAAGCCGCGGTATGGCGCTGGCAGCGGCCCGCGATCTGCTGATCGAAACCGGCCCGCAGTCGGTTACATTGAAGGCTGTGGCCGGCCGGATCGGTCGCACCCACGCCAATCTGCTGCACCATTTCGGTTCGGCCTCCGGCCTGCAAAAGGCGCTTGCCGTCTATTTGTCCGACGAAGTCTGCGGCATGATCGCGCAGGCGATCCTGAAATCGCGCACCGGCGAAGGCACAGTGCGCGACATTGTCGACCTGACTTTCGACGCCTTTGACAAGCAGGGCGGAGCAGCGCTCTGGTCCTGGATGATGCTGACCGGCAATGAGGACGCGCTCGACCCGATTGTTGATGCCATTCATGTACTGGTCGATGATATTGGCGAAGGCGGGCATGAAGACCGGGAAAAGCATGACGACACGCTGGCTCTGGTGCTGATGGCGCTGGGTGATGCGCTGATCGGTGACCGTCTTTCCGGCTCGCTCGGCCTGCCCCGGGATTCTGCCCGTGACATGGCAGAGCGGCAACTGGAAGATGCTCTGGAACGCTGGAAATGCGAGCACGAAGCCTAGGCTTCCCTGATTTTCAATCCTTGGCGAACAGTTGATCGTCGCTGGCGAAGGCCTTGAACTCGAGCGCATTGCCGCTCGGATCATGGAAAAACATTGTCGCCTGCTCGCCGACCTGCCCCTGGAAGCGGATCGTCGGCGGGATGACAAAGTCGATAGCGGCGGCGGCCAGACGGTCGGCGAGATCCTGCCATGCCGACATGGTCAGCACGACGCCGAAATGCGGGACCGGAACCTGCTCGCTATCGACCGGATTGACCATCGGCCGGGCCGTGAAATTCTCGTCGAGATGGGTGACGATCTGATGCCCGAACAGGCTGAAATCTATCCAGCACCGGTCGCTGCGGCCTTCCTCGCAACCCAGCAGCTCGCCATAAAATGTCCGCGCAGCGTCGAGATCATTTACCGGGAAGGCCAGATGGAAGGGGCGCAAGGGCGCGTGCGATTCAATGTTCATATTTTCTCTGCTTATCTTCCGGCGCGGCAAGGGTGAAACAATGTTCGAAATCCAGATTGGAACCCTGACCCATTGATTCCCGCTTTTGGGCGTCGGCCAACATCGCTTCGCGGCTCCGGGTCAATAATATATCGCTTTCCTGACCGCTCAGTCCCTCGGCGCGCATTTGATCACGGGCGCGGCTGTCGAGCACGGCTGCCAGTGTTTTCAGATCCTGCGCGGTCTTGGACAGGCCTTCGCGGTCGTGGACCTCGTCATAGGCCAGCTGCAGCATGCCGGCGCACTGGGTCAGGTCCGGCTTCGGCTTGGGCGGAACCGCGGCATCGAGCAAAGGCAGGCAGATTGCCATTTCGCTCCTGACGGCCTCGTCCGGATCGGCGGCGGCTTGTGCCTGCGCTTGGCGGGCTGCTACCGCCGCGATCATATCGTCGCGGACCTGCTCCTTGCTTCTGCCGCTATCGTCCATGATCTGCTGACCGATCAGCCCCGCATAGGTGGCGCCGCGTTCGGTGAGCAAAGGATAGTCGAGCGCGCCGGGCACACCGCTTTCCTGTTCCGAGGCGATGATCGCCAGCACGGCAACGCAGGAAAGGTCGCGCTGCTGGCTTTCGCTGAGCGGTTCTGGCTGGCTTGCCGCCGGCTGCGCCAGAGCGAGCATCATTAGGGTGATGATCTTCATGGATGGACAATAGCAAGCAAATGCCGGTTCGGGCAATTAGCAATTGAATGGTGATCGCGAACACGGCAAAAGCCGCTGGTGTCAAAACTCCATGAAATGATCGCCCGCCATCCCTACGCAATCTCGCTGTTCGCGGGTGGCCTGAGCGCAACCGGCTTCGCGCCGCTGAACCTGTGGCCGCTGACGATATTGATGCTGGCCTTGTGGATGGCATTGGTGATGCAGGCGCAGAGCCGCAAGGCCGCCTTTTTTACCGGCTGGCTGTTCGGCGTAGGCCATTTCATCATCGGCCTCAACTGGATCGCCAAGGCCTTCACTTTCCAGGCCGCGATGCCGGAATGGCTTGGCTATGTGGCTGTGGTCCTGCTGTCGCTTTATCTGGCGGTGTTTCCGGCGCTGGCTGCATTGGTCGCCTATTGGGTTGGTAAGGATAGGCCAGCGACATTCAACCTGACTATGGCGGGAACCTGGATCATTACCGAATGGCTGCGCAGCTGGGTATTCAGCGGCTTCATCTGGAATCCGCTCGGTTCGATTGCGCTGCCGCTCGGCCAGATGGCGAGTCTCAGCATGTTTATCGGAACCTATGGTTTATCCGCTCTGCTGTTTGCGGGAGCCGGTGGTCTTTGGCTATTGGTCCGGAAAAGATGGCAAGTCGCGCTTCTTCCGCTGGCCATTTTTGTGGGACTGTCGGTGATTCCGCACGGCAAGCAGCAAATTTCACCGGACCAGCCGCTGATTACCGTGGTCCAGCCGAATATCGGTCAGCAGGACAAGTGGCAGGCCGGGTATGAAGAGCAGAATCTCTCCAAGCTGGCCGAACTGACGCTGCGGGAAGACGATAGCCCGCGGATCATCTTCTGGCCGGAAGCGGCGATCCCCGATTATCTCGAGACCGGCTATCCGGCGCGCTATTATTATGGTCGCCCGCCCGAATTTGTCCGGCAGCAGCTCGGCGGGCTGATGAAGCCCGGCGATGTGCTGGTGCTGGGCGCGCTCAAGCTCGAATTTGACGAAGCGGAAGGACGCGCGGTCGGTGCTCGCAACAGTATCTTTGCAATGGATTCCGAACATGAGCTGATCGGGCGTTACGACAAATCCCATCTGGTGCCTTATGGCGAATATCTCCCGATGCGGCCGCTTTTGTCGGCTATCGGTCTGTCCCGTCTGGCCCCGGGTGATTTTGATTTCTGGCCAGGACCCGGCGCCCGTTCGCTCGATCTCGGCCAGTTTGGCAAGGCTGGCCTGCAGGTCTGCTACGAGATCATCTTCTCGGGGCAGGTTGTCGATCGCGACAATCGGCCGGATTTCATTTTCAACCCGTCCAATGACGCGTGGTTCGGCAGCTGGGGCCCACCGCAGCATCTGGCTCAGGCGCGCTTGCGGGCGATCGAGGAGGGGCTGCCGGTAATCCGTTCGACCCCGACCGGCATCTCGGCGGTGATCGACGCGAACGGAACGGTCAGAGCCCATGTGCCGATGGGCGAGGCGGGCCGGATTGATAGCCGCCTGCCACAGGCACAGGCGCCTACGCTGTTCGCGCGATATGGCAATATCTTGCCGCTCGCTCTGGCGCTGATTTTGCTTCTATCTGCCATTGCCATCCGCGTGCGTGCCCGTTAAAGTAGATATAAACTTTTCCTTATGTCCCTGTGGCTGATGTTGTTTCGGCCCAAAATCAGGATTTTGCCATGCGTTCAGAATTTATATTCACTTCCGAATCGGTCTCTGAAGGCCATCCCGATAAAGTATCGGACCAGATTTCGGATGCGATCGTCGATCTGTTTCTTTCGAAGGACCCGGAAGCACGGGTCGCCTGCGAAACCATGACCACCACCGACCGGGTGATTCTGGCAGGGGAAGTTCGCGGTTCGGGCATGATCGATACGGACGGAAACTGGGCGCCCGGTGCTCAGGAGGAAATCCAGACCGTTGTCCGCGAAACCGTCAAGAAAATCGGCTATGAGCAGGACGGGTTTCACTGGCAGAATCTGACCTTTGAAAATTATCTGCACCCGCAATCGGCGCATATTGCGCAGGGCGTGGACGAAAGCGGCAACAAGGACGAGGGCGCCGGTGACCAGGGCATCATGTTCGGCTATGCCAGCGACGAAACACCGGACCTGATGCCGGCTACGTTGCAATATTCGCACGAGATTTTGAAGCAGATGGCCGCCGATCGCCACAGCGGCAAGGCGCCGTTTCTGGAGCCGGACAGCAAGAGCCAGGTAACCCTGCGCTATGTCAATGAAGTACCGGTCGAGGCCGTTGCTCTGGTGGTTTCCACGCAGCACGCACCCGGCTATTACAAGGACAGCGACAATCCTGCGCTTTACGAGGAATTGCGCGACTATGTGATGGGCGTGTTCCACTCGGTGCTGCCCGAAGGCTTTATCACCGACAAGACGGTGATTCACGTCAACCCGACCGGCCGCTTTGAAATTGGCGGCCCGGACGGCGATGCCGGTCTCACCGGCCGCAAGATCATCGTCGATACTTATGGCGGCGCAAGCCCCCATGGCGGCGGTGCTTTCTCCGGCAAGGATCCGACCAAGGTCGATCGCTCGGCAGCCTATATCACGCGCTATCTGGCGAAAAATATCGTCGCCGCCGGCCTCGCCAAGCGCTGCGCAATCCAGCTATCTTATGCGATCGGTGTCGCCGAGCCATTGTCGATCAATGTCGACCTGCATGGCACCGGCAAGGTGAGCGAAGAGCGGCTGGAAGAAATATTGCCGGAACTGGTGCGGCTGACACCGAAGGGCATTCGTACCCATCTTGGCCTGAACAAGCCTATCTATGGCGCGACCGCCGCTTATGGCCATTTCGGCCGCAAGGCTGAGGGTGATTTCTTTACCTGGGAAAAGACCGATTTGGTGGATGCGCTGAAAGCCGCTATCTAGAGACGATCTTGACCGTAGAAGTTTTCGAGCGATGACCGCATTTAAAGAAGGTGATCCGACCACCATTCGCCAGCTATACGGCCGGCGGCAGGGCCATGCCTTGCGCGACCAGCAGGTTGAACTGGTCGAAAAACTGCTGCCGCAAATCGCCGTGCCGGTGGAAGGTCCTGTATCGTCCAGGTCACTGTTTGGCGGCGACCGCCCGCTGCATTTCGAAATCGGCTTTGGCGCCGGGGAACATCTTGCCGCGCGTGTCGACATGCTGCCCGACCACGGCTTTATCGGTTGCGAGCCCTATCTTAATGGCGTCGTCGGCGCGCTGCAGCATATCCGCGACGGTCATCTGGGCAATGTCCGCCTGCATATGGGCAATGCGCTCGACGTGTTGGAGCGAATCCCCGATGGTAGTCTGAGCTTTGTCTATCTGCTGCATCCTGATCCCTGGCCAAAGGCGCGCCACGCCAAGCGGCGGTTCATGAACCATGGCCCGATCGGGCTGATCGCGCAGAAACTGAAACCGGGCGGAGAGTTCCGTTTCGGCACCGACCATCCGGTCTATCTGGAATGGGCCTGCATGATCATGAACCAGCGGGACGAATTTGACTGGCTGTGCGAAAGTCCGAAAGACTGGATGATCCGTCCCGGTGGCTGGCCGGAGACGCGCTATGAAGCCAAGGCGCGTCGTCAGGGTCATGATGTATGGTATTTCCGCTACCGGCGTAAATAAACCATAGGGCGTCAAGCCCGTTCATATTTCAATATCCTGCTTTTCTGCGGGATTCAGCGCGATAAACCGATAATTAACCGCGTCTGTAAAGCATCCTGAGATGCCGAACCTTAACCTTCCTTGTCTAAGCAGCGCTTAACCAAAAGTTGGTCGCACAATTTTTTCAGGGTACTGGGAGGTACATAGCCAGATATGGACATCGCTCCACCACTCGCTCATGCAGCGGCCGAATTCAAAGCGCAGAAGAAAAGCGCGACGCCCTCCGATCTTCATATCCACCCCCGTAACCGCAATTTTTCCAGCGCCGTGATCCGCCGGCGCCGCTGGGTCGGCGGCGATCCATATGCGTCCGCCTTTTTCAATGCGCTGTCGGTGACCTTTCCGGAAGGTGAGACATTTTTCATCGAATCGATCAAAAAATTTCGTAAGCGCGTGCCGCCGAAATTGCAGCAGGAAATCCGCGCCTTCATCCAGCAGGAAGCGATTCACAGCCGTGAGCATCATTGCTTCAACGAGCATTTGAAAGATTGTGATTTCGATATCACCCGACTGGAACAGGCGATTTGCGGAGTGGTCAACACGATTCGGACCAAGCCGGAAATCGCGCATCTTGTCGCGACCATGTGCATCGAGCATATTACCGCGATTCTGGCAGCAGAAGTGATTGCCAACCCGAAACATTTTGAACATGCCGACGAGCACCAGCGCAAACTCTGGCTATGGCATGCCTCGGAAGAAGTTGAGCATAAGGGTGTCGCCTTTGATACCTGGCTGCATGTGACCAAGGACTGGAGTCCGCTGAAATGCTGGTTGGTCCGCTGCAGCTTCATGGCCAAAATCACGCTGGGCTTTACCAAGAACCGGGCCAAAGGCGTTCTGGATCTGCTGCGCCAGGACGGTATTTCGGGTCCGCGCGCGTGGTTCGGGCTGGTCCATTACGCATTTCTCGGCGATGCGCCGTTCCGGCGGACCTTGTGGCCGCTGCTGCAATTTTTCAAACCGGGTTTCCACCCGTGGGATATCGATGACCGCCCCCTCATCCGGCTGGCCGAGAGCGAATATGAAGCGGCGATCATGGATGACGCGGCGGGCTCGGCGAAGGTCACGCCCTTCAAGGTCCGGCGCAGTGCGGGCCGTCTGAAGAAAGTCGCCTGAGGCTGTCTTTACGCGGCGAGGTCTCGCATGATTCCATCTGCCGAATCATCTTCCGACAGGGAAAGGGTGAACTGAACCGCGTCGGTGTTTCCCCCTCTGCCCTTTGAAAAGCGGGGAGCGGACCGGCCGGTCGGCCTGAAGCCCAGTTTCCTCAACACTTTACCCGAAGCGGGATTGTCGGTGAAATGCTCGGCCCTGATTTCCGGATGGCCCAGCGTCCGGGCAATGTCGAGCACCGCCCGACCAGCCTCGGTCGCGTAACCGTGGCCCCAGTGATCGCGCGCAATCCAGTAGCCCAGTTCCAGAACCCCTTCGCCTTTGTCGTCAAACCCCATGCAGCCCAGCAATAGGGGAGTCTGGCCATTGCGACTAAAGATCAGAAAATTGGGATGAACCACGGGGCGCGGACTGGCGAGAAATTGTTCGGCGTCATCGCGTCTATAGGGCCATGGAGCGCTCGCAAGGTTGCGGATGACCGCTTCATCATTGATTGCATGGAATAAGGCGCCGGCATCCTCGGGCCAGCCGGGCCGTAAAAGCAATCTTGGTGTTATGGCAAACATCGGGACTCTCCATCATCATATTCGCGACGCCCCCGACTTGAATGATTAGTCCGCTAGAGCGGACCCGTTACAAGATCGTGACGTTATGACAGGGAGAGACAAAAAAAGGGAGAGGATGACCCTCTCCCTGAAATTGGTGGTTCCTTGGAACCTGCCGGGTCATCCTGCTGGAGGATAACCCTTTATCGATTATCCGGTTATTCTGCGGCTTCTGCCATGAGGTCGACGGACACATATTTGCGGCCGAGCTTGCCCTTGTGGAATTCCACCTTGCCGTCGACGAGCGCGAACAATGTGTGGTCCTTGCCCATACCGACATTGCGACCCGCATGAGTCTGCGTTCCGCGCTGGCGGATGATAATGTTACCGGCGACAACAGCTTCGCTGCCAAATTTCTTTACGCCCAGACGACGACCTGCTGAGTCGCGACCGTTGCGGGATGAACCACCTGCTTTTTTATGTGCCATGGTTTAGTCCTCTTTCTTCGCAGCCGGCTTTTTGGCTGCTGGCTTCTTAGCTGGAGCCTTCTTGGCAGCAGCTGGTTTGGTTTCGGTTTTTGCAGCAGCTTTTTTCGCTGGTGCTTTTTCAGCCGGAGCCTTTTCAGCTGGAGCAGCCTTGGCTTTCGCGGCCGGCTTTTCTTCGGCTGGAGCAGCTTCCTTCTTGGGAGCGGCTTTCTTTGGCGCCTTGTCAGAACCAACGGCGCTGATCTTCAGCACGGTGTGCTGCTGGCGATGGCCGTTTTTCCGACGATAGTTATGCCGGCGGCGCTTCTTGAAGATGATGACCTTCTCGCCTTTTTCCTGGGCGATGATCTCGGCCGCAACGGTCAGACCCTTGACGTCCTTTATGTCGTCGCCGTCACCGGCAAGCAAAACGTCATCCAAGGTTATCGAATCACCAGCTTCACCAGCTAGTTTTTCGACTGCGATAATATCTCCTGCGGCAACCCGATATTGTTTGCCGCCGGTGCGCACAATTGCGAACATGGCTATTTTTCCGTTTCAAATTTATGGTTCCAGCGCACAAGGCCGTTAACGCGAGTCTTTCGGCTCACGCTGGAAAGAGTGGGCAGCTAACCGATGGAACTGGCACTGTCAACCAGCTTAAGGCAATTTTGGGCTATTCAAGGCGGTCCGACAATGCCCCGCTTCCAGTTTGGAGATTCGCCGTTGCAGACCGGATAACCCTCTCGTAAAGACAGGGCAATGAAAAAACTCTCCGCTTTGGTGACGATTATCACGGTTACACTGTCCGGTTGCGCGATGCAGCAAGGCGATTTTCCGTCGCTTCTCGAGCGTCCCTATGAAAGCGAACAGGTGACGGACGACGCGGCTGCCCCCGCTACCGCCATTTCTTCGCTGCCAGCGGATCTGCAGTCCAGGCTGGGCGCCGCGGTGGCGAGCAGCAGCGCTGCGGATGCAAAATACCGGACCAGACTTCCGGCCGTCAAAAAGCTGGTGGATGCGGCTCGCGGCTCTGCGGAGTCGAGTGAAGCCTGGGTCGTAGCCCATATGGAACTGGCCGCGCTGGAGATACAGCGCAGTCCTTCGGTGGAGGCGCTGGCCGATATTGATTCGGTTTATCGCGAGCAGCTCGAACGCGAGACGGCCGAAGACGAATCGGGTGGCACCACCATCATTGCCACGCAGCGCGACTCGGTGAAGGCGCAAGTGGACCGGCAGCAGGCCGATATCGAGGCGATGAAGAACCGGCTGCGTTGATTCGCGCAGGGCGGTCCTGCCTGCAGATTCAACCGGTAACCTCCAGCACCATATTGGTCGGTGTTTCCGTTGCGCGCCTTACGGTCGAGAAACCGGCTTGATTCAGCACCTCCGTCAACCGCTTCTGTCCCGCTTGCGCTCCGAGGCCCAGGCCGACGTCCTGCGCCAGCGAGGCGGGCGTGCATATGGTGGTCGAAAACGCGTAGAAGATCTGGCCAAGCGGATGGAGATTCTCTGCCATGCTGTCGCCGGCCAGCGGTTCGACCAGCATGAACGTACCGGCCGGTCTAAGCGCTTTGCGGATATGCGCGGCGGCACCTACCGGATCGCCCATGTCATGCAGCGCATCGAAGATACAGGCGAAGTCAAAATCATCCCCGCTGAAATCCTGTGCTGAAGCGACCTCGAACTCGATATTGGTCACTCCCGCCGCTTCGGCTTTTGCGCGCGCCTCGATGATCGACGGTTCGTGAAAGTCGATTCCGTGAATAATCGAATTGGGATAGGCTTTCGCCATCAGGACGGTGGAGGAGCCGTGACCACAGGCGATGTCGGCGACCTTGGCGCCAGCTTTCAATTTTGCCTCCACGCCGTCCAGCGCGGGGATCCACTGGTCTGTCAGGCAGGCTTCATAGCCGGGCCGGAAGAACCGGTCGGTCCCGCAGAAGCAGCATGTCGAATGATCGCCCCAGGGCCTGCCCTCGCCGGACTTGAATGTTTCTACCGCTTTTGACTGGGTTTCAAACTGGGATACGACACTCTGGAAAAACCCCTGCATGCAGGCGGGCTGCCCTTCGCGGGAAAGGACCAGCGCCTGTTCGGGACTCAGGGAGAACAGATCGCCGTCAGGATGGTACGTGACATAGCCGGCCGCGGCGTTGGAGCCGAGCCACTGAAGCAGATATTTCGGGTTCAGTCCGGTTTTGTCAGCCAGTGCATCGACCGACAGGGCACCGGCGCGGTCCATGGCAGCATAGACGCCCGCCTGATCGCCCAGATAGGACATGAAGACCGCCATAGCGCCGGCAACGTCTCCGATGACCTTCCCCGCCAGCTGCTCCACTTTGCTTTCGTCGATTTCTTCCGTCATCTCGCTGTCTCCCAAAACAGCGACCCTGCAACAAGGGTACCAGATCCGGATATAAAATTACAGCGCGTCGATTGCTGCTTTGTGCGCCTTGGCATTTTCGACATAATGGGCGACGCCCATGCGCATGCCGGCAATCGCCGGTTCGGTCAGGTCGCGCATATATTTGGCCGGTGATCCGGCCCATAGCTGACCGGTCGGAATGCGTTTGTTGGGCGTGAGAGTCGCGCCGGCGGCGAGCATGGCATCGCCCTCGATCACGCAGCCGTCCATGACCGTGGTGCTCAGGCCGACAAAGGCCCGGTCTTCCAGCGTCGCGCCGTGCAGCATCACCATATGGCCGACCAGCACATCGTCGCCGATGATTGTGGGGTTGCCATTGGGCGTCGCCGGTGTGGCGCTGTCGCAGTGGATGGTGGTGCCGTCCTGGATATTGCTGCGCGCCCCGATGCGAATGAAATTCACGTCGGCGCGAATCACGCAATTATACCAAACGCTCGATTCGGGACCGATTTCGACATCGCCGATGATCTTGCAGCCGGGTGCAATGAAGGCGCTGGGGTGGATACGGGGTGTTTTGCCGTTGAACGACAGGATGAGGGGATTGGTCATGCTTTGGAATTCCAGACATCAGCTTCGATTTTATAAACAATGGTCGGGTTCAGATCTTCGCCATAATCGGGGTCGTGAAAATCGAGCTCGGGATGGTGGCGCATGCCGAGTCGTTTCATCAGGCCCCAGCTTGGTTCGTTGCCGGCGACGGTCAGCGCCACGACATAGGGTGCGTTCCAGCGGCTGAACGCTGCGTCCATGCAGGCCGTTGCGGCTTCCTTGGCATATCCATGGCCCCAGGCATCCTCGCGCAAGCGCCAGCCGATTTCATGGGCACCGGTCAGTTTCGGCTGCGGTGCATTGACCCGCTTGAGGCCGCAAAAGCCCAGAATTTCTCCATCGGACTTGCGCTCGACAATCCAGAATGTGTGACCGAAATCGCGGTCATAGCCTTCGAGCCGCTGCATCGCGGCGTCGAATTTCTCGCGGCTCTGCACGCCGCCCAGCCAGCGCATCACATTGCGGGTGTTGAGATGCTCCATAAACGGCTCGATATCGCTTTTGCGCCATTTGCGCAGGAGCAGCCGTTCGGTTTCCAGAACAATATCCGTGGCTTTATCAGCCATGGAGCAAACGCGCTGCATCGGCGGCAAAATAGGTGAGAATACCGGAGCATCCTGCCCGCTTGAACGCGAGCAGCTTTTCCATCATCAACGCGTCATGGTCGCCGACTCCGGCTGCGGCGCCGACCTTGATCAGTGCATATTCGCCGGACACCTGATAGGCGAAGACCGGTATGTTGAATTCCGACTTGGCGCGGTAAATGATGTCGAGATAGGCTAGGCCCGGTTTGACCATCACGCTGTCGGCGCCTTCGGCGATATCGAAGGCGATCTCGCGAATCGCTTCGTCGCTGTTGGCCGGGTCCATCTGGTAGGTTTTCTTGTCGCCCTTCAGAAGGCCGCCCGAGCCCACGGCATCGCGGAAGGGGCCGTAAAAGGCGCTGGCATATTTGGCCGAATAAGCCATGATCTGGACATTATGATGATGCGCGAGTTCGAGCACGTCGCGGATCGCGCCGACCCGGCCATCCATCATATCGGATGGTGCGATGATATCGGCGCCGGCATTGGCCTGATTCAGCGCCTGCTTGGTCAGCATTTCGAGCGTGCGGTCATTGGCGACATAGCCCTTGTCATCGAGCAGCCCGTCCTGGCCATGGCTGGTGTACGGATCGAGCGCGACATCGGTGAGAATGCCGATCTCGTCGCCCAGCGCGTCTTTCACCGCTTTGGTGGCGCGGCACATAAGATTGTCGGGATTGAGCGCTTCCTTGCCGTCATCGCTGCGTTTTTCTGCCGGTGTATTGGGGAATAGCGCGAGGCAGGCTATGCCGAGATCGCGGGCTTCCTTTGCCCGATCGACGATGCCGTCGACCGACCAGCGGGACACGCCCGGAAGCGATGCGATCGGCTCTTCCACGCCTGTGCCTTCGGTGATGAACAGCGGCCAGATCAGGTCGGAGGGCGACAGACGCGTTTCCCGGACCATTTCCCGGCTCCATGAATGGGTGCGCGTGCGGCGCAGGCGGGTGTGCGGGAATGAAGCGTGTTGTGTCATGAAAAACGCTTAGCCGAGCGGGCAGCGGCGCTCAACTCTTCTGTGAAACTGTTTGGAGGCGGGTGGTCCGGGCCTAGCTTTTGAGCGGCTTGTTGAGCCGGTTGATCTCGCGCTCGGGTTCAGCTTGCGCAGAAGCGCTTTTCAGCGTGGTCAGTGCGGCGCCTGGTTCGACGCGCTGCAATTTCTGCAGCTCGCCCTTGAAGTTGCGCAGCTCCCGTCCGCCCAGTTGGGCGCGCTCGACAAATTTCACCGAACGGGGATTGATCGTGCGTCCGCCGCGATAGAGTTCATAATGGAGGTGGGGCCCGGTCGACAGGCCGGTGGAGCCGATATAGCCGATAATCTGGCCCTTGCGCACGCGCCGTCCGTTGCTCACAGCGATCCGGCTCATATGGCCATAGCCGGAAGCCAGGCCGCCGCCATGTTGCAGCTTTACATAGTTGCCGAAGCCACCCTTGCGACCGGCATGAACCACCTTGCCGTCGGTAACCGCGTAAATCGGTGCGCCATAGCCGCCGCCGAAGTCCATGCCGCTGTGCATCCGCTTGTAGCGCAGGATCGGATGGCGGCGCATGCCATAGTTGGAGGTAATGCGTCCGTTGGTCGGCCGGGCGAGCTCGCCGTTCGACTGGCCGACGCCCGATGCTTCGAACCAGTTGGTGCGGCCACCGCTCTGCCATTTCAGCATCTGCGCCTGAGGTTTGCCGCCGCGTTCGAGGCCGGCGTATATCAGGTCGCCGACTTCGACCTCGCCGGTTTCGGCGCGGCGATAGGACAGGATGATATCAAATTCGTCGGTGCTGCGAATATCGCGGGACACGGACATTTTCGAGCCGATGACCTGGAGATATTTCTGGACCGCATCGGCGGGAGCGCCCGCTGCTCGTGCAGAGCGATAGAGGCTTGAACCTACCGTGCCCTTGATCCGCAGCGGCGTGTCGTCGACCAGAATCGGCTTGCGGTTGAGCTTCAGCTGGCTGCCGTCGCGCAATATTTCGAGATTGAGGTCAAAGCGCGCGCGAAACGCCAGTTGGTCTAGCGGTCGTGCCTGGTTTTTCGCCGGGCGACGGCCAAGAACGACGTCGATCTTGGTGCCGGGCTTGATATCGCCGAGCGAGACCGCACCGCTGATCAGGTCATTGGCCTGCGCGGCTTCATCACTGGCGACCCCGGCACGTTGCAATACCCGGCGGAGACTGTCGCCGCGACCGAGCGTGGCGACCAGTTCGATTGATGGTCGTTCGGGGCTTTCTGCCAGCGGGCGCACCGCGTCGGTTGCCGCCATCCTTATGCCGGTGTCGGAACCATAAGCCAGCGGCGCAATCATTTGCGAACGGGCCTGATCGGCGCGAAAGCCGCTCAGCGGATCGGCGCGATGTCCGGCGATCGGACCAAAATCGGGAAGGCAGCTGATTGCAAAGCCGCACAATGCGGTCAGGGTTACCAGGCCGCGAAACCAGGTCGGGCTGCCGATATCCACGCCGAGATCGGGCACCCAGTCCAGTTCGGACAGATATTCACGCCATTCGGCGAGATTTTTTCTGGAAAAAATCGTTTCGGGGAGCGCCGACGGCAGGGGATTGGCTGCGATGGCTGCAGACCCCTGAACTTGCATGTCGATATCGTCGATACTCTTGAACAAACGAACCCCTTGGTGATGCAAATTCATGACTTTGCATCCTGTATATGAGCAACCTCTGTGCAGGAAGTTGGTTAAAGTCAAATTAAGCCGCCGAGCAGGCCGTTTACATGCGGTGAATCGTGTAAAATCAAGGTTATCCGGTCAGCGTCTGCGCTTTTTGCGCCAAGCCTCTTGCAACTGCACGCCTGATCGGCTGTTGTATTGGCAATGTCCCCGTTTTCCCAGTCGTCTCTTGTCGCCGTTCTCGGCCCGACCAACACCGGCAAAACCCATCTTGCCATCGAGCGCATGTGTGCCCATTCGAGCGGGATGATCGGCTTTCCGCTGCGCTTGCTGGCGCGCGAGGTCTATGATCGCGTGGTGGCGCTGAAAGGCGCGAACCGGGTAGCGCTGGTCACCGGTGAAGAAAAAATCATCCCGAAAAATGCGCAATGGTATCTGTGCACTGCAGAAGCCATGCCGATGGACCGCGAATTTGCCTTTGTTGCGATCGACGAAGCGCAAATCGGCATCGATCCGGAGCGCGGTCATATATTTACCGACCGGATGCTGCACGTGCGCGGCCGCGAAGAAACCATGATCCTCGGATCGGAAAGCCTGCGGCCGCTAATCGAGGCCTTGCTGCCCGATGCGGAAATTGTCACCCGGCCGCGTTTTTCCACCCTGAGCTATGCCGGCCCGCGCAAGCTTTCCCGGTTGCCGCGCCGATCGGCCATTGTCGCTTTCTCGCTGGAAGATGTCTACGCGATCGCAGAAATGCTGCGGCGTCAGCATGGCGGCGCGGCGATCGTCATGGGCTCCCTGTCGCCACAGACCCGCAATGCACAGGTAAAAATGTATCAGGATGGGGAGGTCGATTATCTTGTCGCCACCGATGCGATCGGCATGGGGCTGAATCTCGATGTCACCCATGTTGCTTTTGCCGCGCTGAAAAAATTCGACGGTCGCCGTCGCCGGCCGCTCACCCTGGCGGAAATCGGACAGATTGCCGGGCGCGCCGGCCGGCACCAGAAGGACGGCAGTTTCGGCGTGCTGACCGGCCTTGCCACGTCGGATGAACTGCAGCCGGAAGATATCGAAAATCTCGAATCGCATCGCTTCCCGAAATTGGAATGGCTTTACTGGCGCAATGCCGAACCGGATTTCGGTTCGGTCGACCGCCTGATCCGGTCGCTGGAGGAAGCTCCGCAGGGCCGGCGATTGCACGCGGCACCGGAAGCGGTCGATCTGGCGGTGTTGAAACGGCTTTCGCAGGATCAGGCGGTGGCCGGTCTCGCCCGGTCACCCGACAAGATACGCCTGCTCTGGGAGGCAGCCTCTATTCCCGATTTTCGCAAGGTCGGCGCCGATCATCAGGCGCGCTTTGTCGCTTCGCTCTGGCCGCATCTCGCCAGCGGATCGGGTCGCATTCCCCACGCCCGGATGGCGCAGGAAATCTCGCGGCTGGAGAATGTCCAGGGCGATATTGCGACTTTGGGCGCGCGGATCGCGGCCGCCCGCAGCTGGAGCTATATCGCGCAAAAGTCCCGATGGGTGGAGCAGCCCGAAGCAATGATCGACCGCACCCGGGCGCTGGAGTCCAGGCTCAGCGATGCAATGCACAGCCAGTTGACCCAGCGTTTTGTCGACAAACGGACACGGGTGTTGATGCGCGGTCTGCTGAAAGATATGTTGCATCAGGATGTCGTTGTTGATGATGATGGCAAGGTCCTGGTCGAGGGACAGGAAATAGGAACACTCAAGGGCTTTCAATTTGTCGTGCCTTCCGATAGCCGGAGAGAAGATCGAAAAATGCTGCTGGCCGCAGCAGAAAGATATTTGGGACGGATTATGACGGACAATGCAGACGCTCTTGCCAAGGCACCGGACTCCGTTCTGGAACTGGTTCCCGACGCCGCCGGGCAACCGGCAATTCTCTGGGGCGATAGCCGGCTAGCGGTCCTTGCCAAGGGCAAGACTCTCTTGCAACCGGAGATCAAGTTCGACCGCTCGATCAAGGATATGACGTCCGATGACAGCCAGAAGGTGATGGACCGGGTCAAGGCCTGGGTCGATGCGATGAAGGCAAAGCATCTGCAGGGACTGGTGAAAATTGACGCGCTGGCCAACGAGCCGGAAACCCCGCCGGCGGTGCGTGCACTGTTCGCACAGATTGTCGATGCGGGCGGCATTCTCTCGCGACGCGAAATAGATCAGGCTGTTCGCGCACTGGACAATGATATGCGCGGCCATGCCCGGCGTGCCGGTCTGGTATTCGGCGCGCTCGATATTTTCCATCACGCGCTGATGAAGCCCGGTGCCGTGCTCTGGCGGACGGCTTTGTTCGCAGCATATGACGCAGAGCCGATGATAGAGCAGGCGCCGGATAATGCCGTGCATCTCAAGGAAGGGAATTTCGCGGCCGCCGATCACGCTGCCCGGCTCGGTTTTCGCAAGATTACCGATGAATATGTCCGGGTCGACATGGTCGAACGGTTGGTCAAGCAGGCCCATGAAGCCCGCAAGCAGGGCGCGGTTTTTGCCGTCGATCCGGCTCTGGCGACATCATTGGGCCTGTCGAAGGACTGCCATGAAGCGCTGCTCGATCTGGCAGGATTTGTCAAAACCCCCGACCAGCCGGCGCCGGTCGAAGCGCTGGTTGCAACCGACAGTGCGTCAGCCGAGGCTGCTACTACCGAGACGGAAGCGGTTGCTGAAAAGGCTGTTGCGCCAGAAGCTGTGGCCAGCGAGACTGTAGTGGCAGAGGCAGAGAAAGCTCCCGCTGAAGCCACAACCAATGCGGAAGAACCGATGGCTGTTGTGCAATATTGGCGCTGGAAGGGCATGGCGCGCAAGAAAAGCCAGAGCCAGTTCAAACCCCGTGAAAAGCACCAGAAAAAGGGTAAAGGCGCCCCGGTCAAACGCAAAGCGGAGCCTGTGCTCGCTACCGCAGGTGGAGCCTTTGCCGAACTGGCTGCGCTTCGGGACAGCATGAAAAAATAGGATGCGGGCTTGAACGGCAGAGCATCGGATCGCATTCCTGCACCGCAACCCGCGCTGCGGATCGACAAGCTGCTCTGGTATCTGCGCTTTGCCCATAACCGGATGATGGCGCGCAAGCTGGCAGAAAAAGGACATATCCGGCTGAACGGACGGCGGATCGAAAGAGGGCATGTCAAGGTTCGGCAGGACGACATTCTCACGGTCCCGCAGGGCAATGACGTGCATGTGATCCGCATCATCGCGCTACCGCAACGCCGCAGCAGCGCTTTGCAGGCGCAATCCTGTTATGAGATATTACAGACTGGTAATTGAAATAGCGGCCAAACCAACTGTTGACGTGTCAGAAATTGCGCAATAGCTAGGACAAATCTGCCGCCCTGGATGGCGGGCTGGTATTGGGGAGTTTAAGACCAGATGACCTACGTTGTTACCGAAGACTGTATCAAATGCAAATATATGGACTGCGTAGAAGTTTGTCCGGTGGACTGCTTTTACGAAGGCGACAACATGCTGGTCATCAACCCCAGCGAATGCATCGATTGCGGTGTTTGTGAACCCGAATGCCCGGCCGAAGCGATTCTGCCCGACACCGAGGACGGGCTGGAAAAATGGCTCGAGGTAAACACCAAATTTTCCGAAGAATGGCCGAATATCACGGTCAGCCGCGATCCACCGGCCGATGCCGACGAGTTCAAGGGCATGGAAGGCAAGTTCGAAGCGTTCTTCTCCGAGAAACCGGGTGCGGGCGATTAATTTCGGATTCTAGCTGGGCTTTTCCCCGGCCATAGTTAATTTGCTGCACTGCGAGGAAGAAATGCCAAACACCGAATGCCTGAAACCGGCATTTTCGGACAAGATCAGTTGTGCAATGCAACGATAAATTGCTTTTTTGTGACGAATCTGCTACAGATACATCACTTGGCGGCTGGACACCTGAGTGAAGCGGGTGGTGTTCGGTCGTTAAATATATGTACGGAAGGGTTTTTTCGTCAAGTTGTACGAAATTCGAACGTTAGCAGCGTTCTTTTCCATTGATCCAAGAAAGGCTTTTTATGGCTGCGAATGTGCTGTCCTTTGATGTGGGCGATTATGTTGTTTATCCAAAACATGGCGTTGGCCGGGTTGTCGAACTGCAAAATGAAGAAATTGCAGGCATGCAACTCGAGCTTTATGTTTTGCGTTTTGAAAAAGAGCGGATGACCTTGCGGGTTCCGACCAACAAGGCAGAAGGCGTGGGAATGCGCAAATTGTCTTCGGACAAGACGCTTCGCGAAGCCATGGAAACCCTGAAAGCCAAGCCCAAGGTCAAGCGGTCGATGTGGTCGCGCCGGGCACAGGAATATGAAGCGAAGATCAACTCGGGCGATCTGGTATCGATTGCCGAAGTGACCCGCGACCTTTTCCGCGCCGATGACCAGCCGGAGCAAAGCTATTCCGAACGGCAGATTTTCGAAGCGGCCTCCAGCCGCCTGGCTCGCGAACTGGCAGCCATGGAAGAAACCGACGAGCCGACGGCTCTGACGAAGATTCTCGAAATCCTCAATATTGCTGCACCGCAATATTATGAAGTGAAAGAAGATTAATCGATAACGCTCCGGCGTTCGTCGAATTTCAAAAGGGGCTGGCACAGCGATGTGCCAGCCCCTTTTTCATGTCCGGAACAAAGCGCATTTTTCATTTGATCTCTTTCGGCCATAGGCGTATTAGTCTATTAATACAGCAACGGAGGCACGGATGAAGAAAATATTGTTTTTGGTACCGCTACTGGCGCTCGCAGCTTGCGAAGGCTCTATCTCCAATGCCGTCGGTGACGCCGCGTCCAGCACCGGTGGCAGCAGCTTTACCGACGGCAGCCCTATCGGCACCAGCGATAGCGATCCTGGCGCATTCGAAAGCATAACCCTTGCCGGTCCCGACAATATCATTTTCACCACCGGTAGCGGCTATTCGATTCGGGCCGAGGGTGATGACGAGGCGATCGAACAATTGCGCTTCAAGATTTCCGGCGACGAGATTAAAATTGGTCGCGAAAGTAGCGGTCTATCCTGGGGCGATAGCGGAGCCGCGACGATTTACATCAGCGCGCCCGCTTTGCGGAGTGCCAAGCTGGCTGGTTCGGGGGATATGGAAATCGACGCAATGACCACGGAGTCCACGAAATTGAGCATCGCCGGTTCGGGCAATATCCGGGTCGCCAAAATAGAAACGGCTTCGCTGAGTTCCAAGGTTGCCGGATCGGGCAATCTGACTCTTGCCGGTACGGCTGAATCGATCGATATTTCGATTGCCGGTTCCGGTGATATCAGCGGCAAGGATTTGAACGCTGGCACCGCCAGCATATCGGTCGCCGGCAGCGGCGATATCGAGCTGTCCTCGGACGGATCGGTTGACGCCAAGGTCATGGGTTCCGGTGACGTCCGGATCCACGGCGATGCACAGTGCAAGTCGCGGTCGATGGGCTCTGGCGACATTACCTGCGGTTGATCACGCAGCCAACAGGCTGAAATCGCTTGGTGATCTGCCGCGCATGTGGCAGATTTACCGGTGATGCCAAATCTATGGGAAAAATATGCGGTTCCGAAGCTGATCCGCGTCGCCTGTTCACAGCCGGCGGTGATGAAAGACCGCAGCATGATCGTGCCGAAAGCCGAGGGCGACGTGCTCGAGCTCGGCTGCGGCGGCGGGATTAACCTTCAATTTTATGATCGTTCGAAGGTCAATAAACTGACCGGGCTCGATCCGTCTGCAGAATTGCTCGACTATACCCGTCAGGAAGCAAGCGAGCGGGGTCTCGACATGGAGATATGCGACGGCATTGGTGAAGCGATGCCCTTTGCCGATGCCAGCTTCGACACGGTGCTGACCACATTCACGCTCTGCTCGGTACAGGACGGGCAGCAAGTGCTTTCGGAAATGCGGCGGGTCCTGAAACCCGGCGGCAAGATCCTGTTTCTCGAACATGGCAGAGCGCCTGACAAGGGACCGGAAAAATGGCAACGGCGTATTGAACCGGTCTGGAAACATATCGCTGGAGGTTGCCACCTGCACCGTCCGGTGGCCAAATTGATTGAAGCCAATGGCTATACGCTAACGACAAGTGATGGCCATTATGCGCCAAAGACGCCGCGCTGGCTCGGCTGGATGGAATTTGGCGAGGCACGACCAACATGAGATTTCTCTCGATAGCTCTGCTGGCCGCTGCCTTGCTGCTGCCAGCGGTGGCCCAGGCTGCGGAACGAAAATTTTCCCTGTTCGGCTTTGACGATATCCGGATCGGCAATGGCGTGAACGTAATATTGACATCGGGCAAAGGCCCGTCTGCCCGGGCGGAAGGCGAGACGCGCGAACTTCTGGACCGGGTTTCGTTGCAAAAAAACGGTAAGCAGTTGATCGTGGCGGTGCGGCCCAAGTCGCTGAACGGAGACAATTATGATGGTGACGGGCCGGTCACCCTCTACCTCAGCAGCTATGCCATCAGCAATATCTCGCATCTCGGATCAGGCCGGGTGACGCTCGACAAATTGTCCGGCCGCACGCCGCGCGTTCGTCTCGGCGGTTTCGGCACATTGCAAATCGATGCGGTGGATGCGGACCGGCTGGATCTGGCGATGACCGGTGGCGGTCAGGTGACCATGGCCGGCAAGGTGCGTGATGCCCGGATCGAACTGCAAGGGGCGAGCATGTTTGAAAGCCCGGAACTGACAGTTGAAAAGCTCACGCTCATCCAGCGCGGCCCGGCAAGCAGCCAGATTGAGGTGACTCGGGAAGCGATTATAACCAACAATGGTACCGGACGAATCAATATCGGCGGAAGGCCCAATTGCACGGTCAGAACCGACGGGGCCGCCAATATCGTCTGCAACCCCGACCGCTAGCTCAGTGCACCGTGCCGATCGTCTCGTCGAGTGACAGCAAAATGCACAGCCGTTCGACTTGCCGCCATTTGCAATAATGGAGATGGTTTCCCAGAGACCGGCTCTTGTCCGCGCGATTGGCTGCTTCCAGACCGGCTTCATCGCCATAGTTGGTGATCAGCCGTTCGGCATCGCTATAATGGGTGGAGTCAATGAATACGGGTAATTGCATTAATGGCTCCTGTTTCCGGAGGCTTCTGCGCCTCCAACCTGACCATGACTTCTACTGTCGACCGGTGGAAATATCTTCAAAAGCTAGGGTTACCAGAATGTTAACCACAAGATGGATGGGAAGCTCTGGTCATGCGCTGCGTTGTGGTTTAGGGCTGCGGCCATGAATCCTGAAAACCCACAACATGCTTCCAATTCTTCCAGCGATGGTTCGAAAAATCGCAATGGCGGCGGCGTATTCATTGCGATTGGCGCGATTGTCGGCGCTTTTGTTGGCGGCTATATGGGGCAGCCTTCTGCCGGTTTGCTGGCCGGGTTGGCGCTTGGCGTGCTGGCGGCGCTGCTGATCTGGTGGAACGGCCGCTGAGCATTCCAGACCGCGCTTGTCAGGACGATTGACGCCACCTATTATCGGTCCATGCTGAAACATATTAGAAATATCGCGATTCTGCTTATCGTCCTCGGAGTCGGCGCAGGATATTATTTCACCCGTGGCGATACAGCCCGCTTGCCACTCGAGGCAACCACCGGCGTGGAACCGGATCTGACCAACGTCCGCTCGGAAAAATTCCCGACCATCAATATCGCAAAAGCCGAGCCCTGGGGCGAAGGCGAGGGCCCGGTTGCAGCCGAAGGTCTTGCGGTGGAGCGCTTCGCTGAGGGACTGGACCATCCCCGCAGCATGTTCCGTCTGCCCAACGGGGACCTGCTGGTAGCGGAAACCAACAGCCCGCCGCGCACCAATAAGGGGATCGAAGGCTGGGTCATGCGCAATCTGATGAGCAAGGCCGGAGCGGGAACCGAATCGGCCAACCGGATCAGCCTGCTGCGCGACAGCGACAAGGACGGCAAGGTCGACGAGACATTTGCCTTTCTGGAAAATCTCAATTCGCCGTTCGGCATGGCACTGATCGATGGCACGCTCTATGTCGCTAATACCGACGCGGTCTATGCCTATCCCTATGTGGAAGGTGATACGAAAATCACCACCCAGGGTCGCAAAGTTGCCAATCTGAATGCCAGGGCCCCGAATAACCACTGGACCCGCGATCTGCTCGCCAGCGATGACGGAAAATATCTCTATATCTCCGTCGGTTCGAACAGCAATATCGGCGAAAACGGCATGGACATCGAAAAGCAGCGGGCCGCCATCTTGCGGGTTGAACTCGCGACCAACAAGAAAGTCATCTATGCCGATGGCATGCGCAATCCGGTGGGCATGGCCTATCTGCCAGGCACCGACAAATTCTACGCCGTGGTCAACGAGCGCGACATGCTCGGCAGTGACATGGTGCCCGATTATCTCACCGAGGTGCGCTGGGGTGCGCATTATGGCTGGCCCTGGCATTTCTGGGGCGGCCATGTCGATCCGCGGGTCGACCCGAAAAACCTCGATCACCGGCAATATGAGCGGCGGCCGGACTATGCTCTGGGAGCGCATGTAGCTCCGCTGGGCCTCGCCTTTTCCCATGGCCAGGCGCTGGGCAAGCCCTTTGCCACCGGTGCGGTGGTCGCGCGTCATGGTTCTTGGAACCGTCAGCCGCTGTCCGGCTATGATGTCGTCTATGTCAATTTCAACCAGCGCGGCGAGCCCGAAGGCAAGCCGTCGACGATCCTGAGTGGATTTGTCGACGATGAAAAAATGGCTCGTGGCCGTCCGGCGATGGTCGCCTTTGACCAGAGTGGTGCATTGCTGGTCAGTGATGATGTCGGCGGGATTATCTGGCGGGTCTCGCGTAAAGGCGCTGCCAAACCTGACGCCGCGGCAGAGAAATAGGCTTAGGCCAGAGACTTGTCGGCGCGACCGGCCAGTTCGACAATATATTGCCATGCTACCCGGCCCGACCGGCTGCCCCGCTGTTTCGCCCATAGCAGGGCATCGTCGCGATCATAGTCGAGGCCATGGGCCTCGGCATAGCGGGCGATGATCGCAAGATAATCATCCTGCGACGCGGCGTGAAAGCCGAGCCGCAAGCCGAACCGGTCGGAGAGCGCCAGCTGGTCATCGACCGCGTCGCGCGGGTTGACCGGATCGTCCTGCTCGCTCATCTGGCGCGGCACGATGTGGCGGCGGTTCGAGGTGACATACAGGCGGACATTGGCGGGCCGTTGGCTCGCTCCGCCCTCCAGCATCGAGCGGAGTGTACGCGGTTCGCTGCTGCCTTCGGAAAAGCCGATATCGTCGATGAAGATGATGAAGCTCCGTTTGGTCGAAGCGAGTAGTGCGAATAGAGCCGGCAGCGTCTCGAGATGGTCCGACGGTGCCTCTATCAGCGCAATATCTTCGCCTTGCGCCTGCAACGCCCGAACCACTGACTTGGCGAGCGCCGACTTGCCCATTCCGCGAGACCCCCAGAGCAGCACATCATGGGCGGCATGGCCCTGCGCGTGGTGGCTTGTATTGTCGAGCAACCGGGCCTTTTGCGGATCAATGCCGGTTAGCAGATCAATATCGGTCGGCTGGAACCGGGCAATCCTCTTGGGAGTACGCCCGTCCCATAGAAAGGCGTCGCCTGATGACAGATCGACCGGGCTGGCAGCTGGGGGCGCCAGACGTTCGAGCGCATCGGCTATGCGTTCCAGCACGTCCTTCTTGCCTCCGTCGGCCATGATCAGCCAGCCAGCTCGGCGCTGCTCAAACTGTATAATATATCGGCTCCACCCATGGCCGCGGCTTTCAGGCCGAGCGCTTCGGGTACCAGATGGTCTAGATAATAGCGGGTCGTCACCAGCTTGGCCTTGAGGAAACTATCATCGCCTCCGGCCAGTTCAGCGGCCGCAATCCGGTTCTGCTTTTTCATCAGGATGCCGCAGGTCGCAGTCGCTAACATCGTCATGAAGGCATAGCTGCCAGCCAGCCGGTCATCGATCGACGCATCGCCGCTGGCCATCCACTGCCTGATATGTTCGCAGGTCTCGGCCAGCGCTAGCAGGCTTTCTTCGCCTTCGGCCTCGGCGCGGATTTCGGCAATGAATGTTTTCATCGCCTCGCCGCCATCCAGACCCAATTTACGGCCAACCAGATCGGCCGCGTGAATACCGTTGGTGCCTTCATAAATCGGTGCAATCCGGGCGTCGCGGAAATGCTGTCCGGCACCGGTTTCCTCGATAAAGCCCATGCCGCCGTGCACCTGGACGCCGAGCGAGGCAACTTCGTTGCCGATGTCGGTACCATAGCCCTTGATCAGCGGAGTAAGGATTTCGGCGCGCGACTTGGCCCCTTCGATGCCAAGTGTGGCACGGTCAACGCTCGAGGTTGCATAATATAGCAAGGCGCGGGCCGCTTGCGTCAGAGCCTTCGAGCGCAACAGCATCCGCCGCACGTCGGGATGTTCGATAATTGCCACCGGTTCCTTGTTGCCGCTGCCGGCGCGGGCCGACTGGACCCGTTCCGTGGCATAATGGCTGGCTTGCTGGGTTGCCCGCTCGGCAATCTGCACGCCTTGCGATCCGACATTGATGCGAGCATTGTTCATCATCGTGAACATCGCCTTCATGCCGCCGAACTCGCCGCCAATCATTTCGCCGATACACTCGCCCTGCTCGCCATAAGCCATGACGCAGGTCGGCGAGGCGTGGATACCGATCTTGTGCTCGACCGACACGCAGGTCACATCATTGGGCGCGCCGGGATTGCCGTCCGCATCAAGATGATATTTGGGCACGATGAACAGCGAAATCCCGCGCGTTCCCTCGGGTGCTCCCGGGGTACGGGCGAGCACCAGATGGATGATATTGTCGGTCAGATCATGTTCGCCGAAGGTGATGTAGATTTTCTGGCCCTTGATCCGGTATTTGCCGGCATGTTCGCCCCCGGTAATCGGTTCGGCGGTAGAGCGCAGCGCGCCGACATCGGATCCGGCCTGCGGCTCGGTCAGGTTCATTGTGCCGGTCCAGGCACCGGAAATAAGATTGGGCAGATATTGGGCTTTCTGCTCGTCCGACCCGTGAACGTGGATTGCCTCGATCGCGCCGAAGCTGAGCATCGGACAGAGAGTGAAAGCAAAATTGGCCGCGCCGCAAGTTTCGAGGATCAGTGCCGAAAGCGAATAAGGCAGGTCCTGACCGCCAAAATCTTCCGGGCCGTCGATCGATGCCCAGCCGCCTTCGACGAATTGCGCATAAGCTTCCTTATAGCCAGCCGGCATGGTTACGCTGCCGTCCTTCCACCGGGCGCCGACCGTGTCGCCGATCCGGTTGAGCGGCGCAAATTCGCCAGCGGCAAATTGTCCGATGCCTTCGACAATCGCTTCGACCATATCCTCGCTCGCGCCGGCAAAGCGCTCGTGGTTCGCCAGTTCGCCGATATCGGCGATATGTTTGAGAACAAAATTCTGTTCGCGACCGGGGGCTGTAAAAGTCATCAATTTGCTATCCGTTGTTGCCTGAATTTCCGCTGGGCTATAGCGCAGGGTCATGTCCGGCTCAAATGATCATATTGGCGGTGAAGCGAGCCGCTACGGCAATGCGACGATTGGCGAGGCCGTCGCGCGCTTGCGCGAGGGTGGACTGGTCGCGGTACCCACCGAAACCGTTTACGGGCTGGCCGCTGATTCGAGTAACGCTGCGGCTGTGGCGGAGATTTACAGGACCAAGGGCCGACCGGATTTCAATCCGCTGATTGTCCATGTTCCGGATATGGCAGCGGCCAGAAAACTGGGGCGATTTAACGAACTTGCTGTGCGTTTCGCCGAAGCGCTCTGGCCGGGACCTCTGACAATTGTTGTGCCGAAGAGCGAAAATTGCCCGGTCGCTACTGCCGTTACTGCTGGACTGGACACGATTGCCCTGCGTTGCCCTGCGCATCCGGTAATGCGTGAATTGCTCAAAGAATCGGGACGGTTTCTCGCAGCTCCTTCGGCCAACCGCAGCGGCGGGATCAGCCCGACCACGGCGGACCATGTCGCGCGCAGTCTCGGCGAGAAGGCCCCGATGATATTGAATGGCGGCCCGTGTGAGCAGGGGATTGAGTCGACGATCATCGCAATTGCCGACGAAAATTTCCGGATTTTGCGGCCTGGCCCGATTACGCAGGCGCAACTGGAAGCCATCGCTGGCAAACCATCGATATTGGCAAAAACTGGAAAAATCGAGGCGCCCGGACAGATGCTGTCACATTATGCACCGTCGAAACCGCTGCGCCTCAATGCAACAACCGCCGCTCTGGATGAATATCATATCGGCTTTGGACCGGTATCGGGAGACCGGAACCTGTCGCCCCAATCAGATTTCGCAGAAGCCGCCAGTCTTTTGTTCGCCGTGCTCCACGACGCGGACGCGAGCGGGAAGCCCCGAATTGCCGTGGCCCCCATTCCCGATCATGGCATCGGCATCGCGCTGAATGATCGACTGGGCCGTGCGGCAACTCCCGAATAGCGGCCCGAATAGCGGGCCGTTTACATAGTATTACAGGTCGCTACCTTGGTGAAACTGCCGCTTTGCGATAAAGTCAAAATGGTCAGTGGCGGAGAACGCTGCAAATCATACGGAGGGGCAAATTATCATGACGGCAGTACAAAAATCCTTGGCAGAATTTCTGGGGACATTCTGGCTTGTTTTCGGCGGGTGCGGGAGCGCTGTGATATCGGCGGCCTATCCCGAAGTGGGTATAGGCCTGCTGGGGGTTTCTCTCGCCTTCGGACTAACGGTCGTCACAATGGCTTATGCTATTGGTCATATTAGCGGATGCCACCTCAATCCTGCGGTCACCATCGGGCTATGGATGGGCGGGCGCTTTCCGGCTCATGAAATTCCGGTCTATATTATCGCACAGGTGACAGGCGCAGTTGCGGCCTCCGCCGCGCTTTATCTGATTGCTTCGGGCAATCCGGATTATAATATTGCGGTAAACGGTCTGGCGTCCAACGGCGTTGGCGAGCATTCGCCCGGCGGATATGCAATGGCAGCCGGGATCGCGATCGAGGTCCTGCTGACCTTCTTCTTCCTGATGATCATTCTCGGTGCGACCGATGGCCGGGCACCAGCAGGATTTGCGCCGCTAGCGATCGGCCTGGGGCTGACGCTGATTCACCTGATCAGTATTCCGGTGACCAACACTTCGGTCAATCCTGCGAGAAGCACAGGTCCCGCGTTGATCGAGGGCGGAATCGCACTGACCCAATTGTGGGTATTCTGGGTGGCGCCCATTGCCGGGGCTATATTGGCAGGTATCGTCTACAAGGTGATGGGTGGATCCGGCCAAGAGATCGTCGGCACAGAAAGTTAATACTGACTCTTTAATAACACATTTGGAGGGCCGGGTCTCATAATCCGGCCCTTTTTGGTTTGAATTCACAATTTTCTATTGGTCCGCGCCCGATAGCGACTTAAGACAAAATCATTAGGGGTGGTAGTGCGCAAAATGACGCTAGGCAGAACGATAATATCGATTTTGGGCGGTCTGGTTTTGATGACCGGATGCAGCGTCAGCGAACCAGAAGCAAAACCCAAGTCAACCGATCCGATTCCGGCAGCCGTGACAACGGTCCAGCCAGCCAGCGAGAGCGAGACCTTGAATGCCGCCGGCACCGTCCGGTTGCGCCGGGAAACGGCGCTGGGTTTCACCACCGGCGGGAAAGTCGCATCGGTCCGCTACGAAGAAGGCGACAGAGTGAAGCGCGGTGCTATTCTGGCCGCTCTGGATAACAGCACGGTTGCCGCGGACCTGAGCGCCGCGCGTGCCGAACGCGATCGTGCCGAAGCGGAATATGGTCGTATCGAGAAATTGTTCAAAGACGGCTGGGTTACAAAATCCCGGCTCGAACAATCGGAAGCGGCAGCGCGCGCAGCCCGGGCCCGGATCGAGGCCACGGAATTTGCCAGCCGCACTTCCTATATCCGCGCACCGAGCAGCGGCATCATCCTGTCCCGTAATATCGATGCAGGTCAAATTGTGACCGCCGGCATGACTGCGATGGTGCTGGGGGAAATCGACAAGGGCTTCGTGCTGCGGGTTCCGATGACCGACTCCGAAGCTGCCCGCATAAATATGGGGATGCCGGCTAAAGTCTTGCTGTCCGCCGTCTCCAAGACGCCGCTTGATGCCGTGGTCAGCGAAAAGGATGGGCGGGCGGATGCGCGGACCGGGACGTTCGAAGTGAATTTCCTGCTTCCGGCCAGCGACCGTCTGCGTTCCGGTCAATTGGGTATGGTCGAAGTACAAGTGTCCCGGGAGACCGAGGCGACCTTCGCGATCCCCGCCAATGCGATATTCGGTGTCCGCACTGGTGAAGGCCTGGTGTTCGTGGTGGATGATAAAAACTGGGTGAAGCAACGCAATGTACAGATTGGCAAATTGACCGACAAATATCTCGAAATTCTGTCTGGACTGACAGAAGGGGAAGTCATCGTGACTCGCGGTGTCGAGAAGCTGCGGGACGGCGATTTGATCAAACCCATCCAGGCAGCGCAATGACGGGATTCTTGAACCAGGAGGGTCGTCGGGCCTGATATGCTTGCCCGGTTCGTCATTTCCCGCTGGCAACTCAGCCTCGTTCTATTCACCCTTCTGGTTGTGCTGGGCCTTACGGCATTCAATAATATTCCCCGGGCTGTGGATGCCCATTTTCCCATCCCCGCAGTCAAGATCATCGCGATCCAGCCCGGCGCCGATGCGCAGGAAATGGAAGAAACGGTCGCCAAGCCGATTGAAGAAGTCGTTCAGGGGCTGGACGATATTGTCGAAGTCCGGTCGACCAGCACTGACGGTGGCACCTCCATATCCGTTGAATTCAGCGAATGGTCGGGTGACGTTGACGGCTATTTCGATGACGTCGTGCGCGAAGTCTCCGCGATTCGCGATCAGCTTCCCCCGGAATTGCAGAAGCTTGAATATCGCAAGATCCGGACGACCGAGGCTGCCGTCATGCAAGTGGCTTTGGTCAGTGAAACCGCTTCGTGGCGGCGGATGGAAAAATATGCAGACGATATGGTGGATGTCTTCACGCGCAATGTCGGCGTTCGGGAGTCGCGGATTTTTGGTCTGCCGCAGCCGGAAGTCAGCGTTGAAGTGCGGCCGGATCGCCTGTCCGAACTGCGCGTTCCGTCCAGCGCAATCGCCGATACTATCCGCGAGGGTGGTGCCGACATTCCTGGCGGCGCCGTACAGAGCGGGGAACGCAGACTGAACGTTGAAGCTGGCGGTGCATTCCGAAGCCTGGATGCCATCCGGGGATTGCCACTGCGGGCTTCGGACGGATCGTTGCTGACCGTTGGAGATGTCGCCGAAGTAAGCTGGGGTGCCGCGGAGCAGATTTACCGGACCCGGCATAATGGCCAACGCGCCGTGTTTCTCACGGTAACGCAAAAAGACGGCGTCGATGTCACGCGGCTGAAAAACGAGCTGGACATTGAACTGGAGCTTCAGCGTTCAATTCTGCCGCCCGACATCAAGCTGGTCATGCAGTTCGACCAGAGCCGCGATGTAAAACGGCGATTGAGCGAACTGGCCCGCGATTTCACTATCGCCATCGCCTTGGTCATATTCACGCTGCTACCGCTTGGCTTTCGATCCTCGGCGATCGTCATGATATCGATCCCGCTGTCGCTCGCCTCCGGTCTACTGGTTCTTTATGCGATGGGATATAATCTCAGCCAGCTCTCCATAGCGGGTTTCATCGTGTCGCTCGGGTTGCTGGTGGACGACAGCATTGTGGTGACGGAAAATATTGCGCGGCATTTGCGCATGGGCAAGACGCGAACTCAGGCGGCAATTGATGCGAGTCTGGAAATCCGCGCAGCGGTGATCGGATCTACTGCCGTTCTGGTGCTGGCCTTTGTACCCTTGCTGTTTCTGCCCGGTGGTGCCGGAGCTTATACCAAGTCCTTCTTCATCGCCATTATCGCGACCGTGGTTGCCTCGCTGCTGATCTCTCTGTCGCTCATTCCGTTTCTGGCCAGCCGCATGTTGCGGCGGGATGAAGACCCGGAAGGCAATCGGGCGCTGCGCTGGGTCAATGATAAAATCCAGCGGTTCTACCGGCCCTTTCTGCACATCGCCTTGGGCGCGCCGGTCAAGACGGTGGCGCTGGCTTTGACTCTCTGTCTTTCGGCATTTGCGCTTGTTCCGACACTGGGCTTTTCCCTCTTTCCCTTTGCCGATGCGCCCTATTTCCGGGTCGCGGTCGAAGCGGAGCAGGGCAGCAGTCTGGATCGAACGGACCAGATCGTTGCCGAAGTCACGAAAATCCTGGAAACCGAACCCAGCATAAAAGTGCGGGCCGAAAATATCGGCAATGGCAATCCACAGGTATTTTACAATGTCGGACCCAAGGCCGAGCGCGTCAACTATGGTGAAGTGCTGGCCGTACTCGATAAATGGGACACAAGCGAAGGCCCGAAGATGATCGATCGGTTGCGCAAGCAACTCGACCAGATTGCCGGCGCTCGCGTGAAGATCGAACTTTTCCAGAATGGCACGCCGGTGGAAGCGCCAATCGTGATTCGGGTGGCAGGACCGGAGCTGGACAAGCTCAAGCAACTGTCTGGCAAGATTGCCGATGTCTTGCGGAAAACGCCTGGTGCGCGGGATATTGTCAATCCGGTGGAGACCGACAAGATCGATCTCGACATTGGCCTGAACGAAAAGAAAGCGGCGCTGCTGAATATCCCGTCTGGCGAACCGCGCCGCGCCATCCGGCTGGCGATCAGTGGCGAACGAGCGGCGTCATTTCGCGATCAGGAAGGGGATGATTATCCGGTGACCGTCCGCTTCCCGTTTGAAGGCAGCCTGCCGATGTCGGTGCTGGACAAGATTTATGTCGCTACGCGTGCTGGCGATCCCGTGCCCCTGTCGCAGATAACCGATCCCAAGCTCACCAATGTTACGCCGCAAATCCAGCGCTATCAGTTGCAGCGAACGGTGCTGGTTACGGCGCAAGTCAACTTCGGCGAAATCCCGTCGACCGTGAATGACCGCGCCGTGGAGCGGCTGGAGAAGATCAAATTTCCCGAAGGCTATACGTGGTCGGTCGGCGGCGAGGCGGAGAAAATTGGCCAGACCTTCGGAGATTTCGGGCCCTTGATCATCACCGCGCTGATGCTGATTCTGGCGGTTCTGGTCGCCGAATTCCGGCGGTTTCGGGAAACGATCGTGGTTGCCGGTGTTATCCCTCTCGGGACTTTCGGCGGTCTTCTGGCGCTGTTGATTACCGGCAACTCACTGAGTGTCATGGCGATTATCGGCTTTATCGCGCTGATCGGCATCGAGATCAAAAACTCGATATTGCTGGTCGACTTTACGGCGCAATTGCGGGACCAGGGCATGGGATTGCGCGAAGCAATCGAGCGGGCAGGCGAAGTCCGGTTTCTGCCGGTATTGCTCACTTCCATCACCGCAATCGGCGGATTGACACCGCTCGCGCTATGGGGCGGTGCATTATATGGACCGCTGGCGGCGATCATCATCGGCGGACTGATCAGTTCGACCCTCTTGTCTCGCGTGGTTACACCCGCCATGTATCTTCTTGTCGCCCGGCGCGATGAAGCAAATAAAAACGCAAATAGCGGGGGCGACGCTGCCACCGCATAAAGGAGTTTCTATGGCAAAGCAGGAAGCCATTTTCGCCGGTGGCTGTTTTTGGTGCACCGAAGCGGTGTTCAATGACATTGCCGGGGTGAGTTCCGTTGAAAGCGGTTATATTGGCGGTGCCAAGCCTGATCCCACTTATCGGGAGGTTTGTTCCGGTACGACGGGTCATGCGGAAGCGATCAAGATAGGATTTGACGATGAGTTGGTGAGCTACGCTGATCTGCTCGACATTTTCTTCGCTACTCACGATCCGACCCAGCTCAACCGGCAGGGCAATGATGTCGGTACGCAATACCGTTCGGCGATTTTCCCGCTTGATGACGAGCAGCGGGCCGAAGCGGAAGCCGGAATAAAGCGGGCTGCAGAAGGCCGCGCGGAACCGATTGTGACCACGATCGAGGGACCGGCACCCTGGTATGTGGCAGAGGATTATCATCAGCAATATTGGGCTGACGAGGGCCGTAGCAACCCTTATTGTGTCGCCACCATCCCGCCAAAACTGCAAAAATTGCGGACCAGTTTCGCCGACAAGCTGAAGGACTAGGACAGACTTATGAAACCGATCAGAAAAGCCGTTTTCCCTGTTGCCGGAATGGGCACCCGGTTCCTGCCGGCGACCAAGGTGATGCCGAAGGAACTGTTCCCGATCGTCGACCGCCCGCTGCTGCAATATGCCGTCGACGAAGCGCTGGAGGCCGGAATCGAGCAGATGATCTTCGTCAACGGCCGCGGCAAGGGCATGATCGAGGATCATTTCGATATGGCATTTGAACTCGAGCGCAATATGGCTGATCGGGGAAAAGACCGGTCGGTGCTCGAAGGGACCCGGCTCAAGCCCGGTGACTGTGTTTTTGTCCGGCAGCAGGAGCCGTTGGGGCTCGGCCATGCCATCTGGTGCGCGCGGGACATCATCGGTGACGAGCCTTTTGCCATTTTCCTTCCCGACGAATTCATGGTCGGCTCGCCCGGTTGCATGAAGCAGATGGTCAGCGCTTATGAAAAGCTTGGCGGCAATATCGTTTGCGCGCTGGAGATTCCGATCGAGGCGACGCCCTCTTATGGCGTGATCGACCCCGGCTATCGCGATGGCCCGATCACCGAGGTCAAGGGGCTGGTCGAGAAACCGGCAGCCGGCACCGCGCCATCCAACCTGATCCTGCCGGGCCGCTATATTCTGCAACCCGAAGTGATGCGGATATTGGAAACGCAGGCAGCGGGCGCGGGCGGCGAGATACAGCTGACCGATGCGATGGCGCAGATGATCGGGCAGCAGCCGTTTCATGGCATGACCTTCGATGGTAAGCGTTACGATTGCGGATCTAAGCAGGGTTATGTCGAAGCCAATCTGGCGATGGCGCTGGCCCATCCGGACATTGGCAGCGACATCAGGGAAATAGCAGAGAAATTGCTGGCGGAGTCCTGATCCTTTCAGGCGGTTACGATGCCGGCACAGTGCAGTTGAGGAGTATATCATGCGCATATCACCCATATTGACGGCCGCTCTTGTACCCATGCTCTTGTCCGGCTGCGTCAGCAAGATTGTCACGGCACCATTCCGCGCCGCCGGTACGGTTGTCGAGACCGCGGTGGATGCGACCACCCAGACGCAGTCCGAGAGGGAAGAAGATCTGGGGCGCAAGGCGCTCGCCGACCGGAAAAAGCAGCGCGACCTGTGCCTTGATGAAGCGCGCAACAAGCAGGAACGGCGCAATTGCAAGGACGCCTACAAGGACGACGATTGAGTCAGTTGGTCCCGGTCAGCAGCGGCGGCGCATATTGACCGTCGACAGGTTCCATCGCGTCCATTTTCGCGATTTCCTCTTCGAATAATTGCACCCGCTTTTTCCAGCGATAATGGGTCGAGGCAGAGAATATGCCTTTGCCATGCTCTTTGCCATAACGGGTCCAGAAGCGGGCCGCAGCCTGCGGATCATAGCCAGCGTTGGCCATCAGCCAGACCGATAGCCGGTCTGCGTCGATCTCGGTCTCCTTGATCCGCTGGGCGCTCTTGCCCAATTGCCCGAAAAAGCCGCGATTGACCTGCTGGGCATCGAGCTGGTCGCGGTGTTTCAACAGATTATGCGCCAGTTCATGCGCAATAACCGCGGCAAATTCGTCATCGCCCAGAAAATATTCGGCGAGGCGCGATGAGACACTGACCATCTTGCCGTCAGCAGTAGCGCTTCTGTCGGCACTGACCCGGATCTGGAATTGTCCGGGACAGGTCAGAACAGCCTCGACCGGAACAGTTCTGCTGATACCGCCTTCCGAGATGGTCAACTGCAATTTACCGTCTGCGAGCGCCTGTTCAATCATCCGGTTGATCGCCGCGACCCTGCGATAAGGGGGCGGCTCCTTGGACAATTCCGGATCGTCGAGAGCGATTTCATCTACCGGCATCGCGCCAACAGCCAGCAGGCTATTGCCCGGCGATAATTCTGCCGCTTCGGCGGGGCTGTCCGGAGCCACCGCAGTGATCCCTATCGAACCGTCGAATCCGAGCGAGAAACGCGCGGTTTCCTGATCGGCATATTGGGCCACATCATTCAGCAGCAGGCCGGTGCTGGCGGTTTTTTGATCGCAATAGGCGGCATTGGCGCTGATCAGTCGATAGCCAATGGCGTTCATCCGCTGATCCAGCAACTGCAGGCCTTTCAGCGCCAATATGGTGTCGGCGTGGACCTCGTCATCCGGTCTTTCCTGTGCCGCCAAGGGCGTAGCAAAGCTCAAAACAAGTAGGGAAAGCCAGATTCGGATCATGATATATATCTAACCAGTTGCGCCTTGCGGCAGGTTGAACGTGCTTTGCATCGCGCTATCGGTGAGGTTCCACCAGGCCAGTATCAGCGCTGCGCCAAGCAATATTGCCGCAGCGATTTTCTGAAACAACGGCTGGGCCTGATCGGCATTGCCCAGATTACGCGCCTTTGACGCGAGCGCGGCGTAAAAAGCCAGGCCGGTAGTTTCGGTGAATATCGTCAGGCCGGCAAGGATGGCGAATTGTAGCAGCAGATTGCCGTCCGGATCAATGAATGGCGGGATGAACGCGGTATAGAATAGAAGCGCCTTGGGGTTAGACATGTGCACCGCTAGACCGTTGACAAACCCCCTACCGAAACTGGCGCTCTTCGCTGATTGTCTGGCGAGAGCGCTGGCGCTTCCCCTCAGCATCTGGAACGCCATCCATGCCAGATAGGCGACGCCGATCCAGCGGAGAACGGCATAAGCGGTCGGAACGGCGTTGATCAAAGCGATCAGGCCAAAAGCGGTCAGGGCGTACCAGATGAAATTTCCGACATTGACGCCGACGATCGGCCCGAGAGCGCCGCGCATTCCCCCTGCCGGACCATGGGGCAGGGCATGGCTGACGGTCACCATGGTGGCCGGCCCCGGGGTGAGACAAAACATCAGGTCAGCGATGACAAAAAGGAAGATGGTTTCCAGCGGCATTAATTTTCGGGCCTGTTTTCCTGATGAACTTTACAAACTTTACAGTGTTAAGAAAAAATCTGATTTCAAACGAAATTTCGGATAGGCGACCCGAACCGGGCGTTCGATTCCGGCGGAAATCGCAGGATAATATATCTGCATTGCTTCATGATGCACTCCGATAGTTTGAGGCTGAAACTATCGAAAACAGGCTGTGTAGGACAGCGAAAATGATATCCAGTTCATTTTCGATCAGGAAATTGCCACGCGTCAGGCAGATCGGGAAAATGTCCCCAATGCTGCCACGCAATTTCCGGCTGGCAGGCAGGACGTGACACCAGTCCCCATCTCGGAGGATCGGGAAACCCGAACCAGTTGTTGTCGACGAGAAAGAAATCTTCGCCTTCGAGAGACGCAAAATGTTGAATTTCCCTTTCCTGTAACCAGGCTTTCCGATGCCCGAAAATACCGGAATCCGGGAATTGATCCCACGGTATTTTCTCCCACAAGAGTGGCTTTAGCGCGCGCTGGTAAAATCCACGCTCCTGTTCATCGGCAGCCTTGCCTTTGCTGGTCAATGGGACGGGCTCCCATTGAGGGGAAACATTATCTCTTTTGTAAATGCTCATAGGCTATCCAGAACGACAGTTCAGAAGAGTGATTGGAGTTCCCTGTTTCAGATATTCTAGCCGTCAGCGCAAATTGTCCTTCAGAAAGTCCACCAGCGCATCGACCCGGGCCGGTCGCAGGCGCGACGGGGGCATGACTATATTGAGGGCGATATCGCCGATGTGGCATCCCGGAAGAATATTGATCAGGTCACCTGCGTCCAGTGCCTTCTGGCAGAGAAAATCGGGCAGATAGCCAATCCCGCGTCCGGCAATAAGCGCCGGCAGCATGACGTCGCCATTGTTGCTGCGGAACCGGCATTTGGGCCGCACACTGGTTATATGGCCATCAGGACCGGTCACCGGCCAATGTTCGGGGCTCGGCGTGTTCGAGTAGATGAAACAATCGTGATCGCCCAGATCAGCCGGACTTTCCGGCTGGCCCTTGCGCTCGACATAGCTCGGGGCGGCGATGAAATAGCCGTCCATCTTGCGCAGCTTGATCGCTCTCAGGCTGCTGTCGGGCAGCGCGCCGATCCGGATCGCGCAGTCAAAGCCTTCCTCGACCAGATCAACCCGCGCGTCATTGAGCTGCAGGTCGACGGTGATTTCCGGATAGGCGCACATGAAGTCGGCGATCACCGGCGCGAGATGCGAGAGGCCGTAGCTGAGCGGGGCAGCCAGACGCACCTGCCCCTGCAACAAATGGGTTGTATCGCGCGCGGCCTCCATCGCTGCTTCACCGTCCATAGCGATCTGCCGCGCATGCGGAAGCAGCGCCTTGCCCGCGGTGGAAAGCGAAATCCTGCGCGAGGTGCGGTGGAACAGCACGGTGCCGAGCGACTCTTCCAGCCGTGATATGGCTTTCGAGATCGTCGGTTTGGACAATGCCAGTTCCTGCGCGGCAGCGGTAAAGCTGCCCAGCCGCGCAACCGCCGCAAAAATCGCCCAGGCTTCATAATCGGGTAATGCCATGGCACCGTATTAAACAATCTTTGGAAACAATCAAATTCAATATCGGCTATTTCCGAAACACTGGGATCGCCTTATCTCTTTCTCAAGCAGAGCGGAAACAAGGCCCGCTCGAACAGGAGAAATACAATGATGGAGAAACGAGAGTTCAAGGATCTGGCCCATGTCGACCACGACTGGCTGCAAGCCCGGCATCATTTTTCCTTCGGCAAATATTGGGATCCCGCCCGCATGGGCTTTGGCCCGATCCGCGTCTGGAATGATGACGAGATCAAACCGAAAACCGGATTTCCGATGCATGGCCACAAGGATATGGAAATCATCACCTATGTCCGCGAAGGGGCGATCACCCACCGTGACAATATGGGCAATGAAGGCCGTACCGAGGCCGGCGATGTTCAGGTGATGAGCGCCGGTACCGGCGTGATGCATAGCGAATATAATCTGGAGGACGAAAAGACACGTCTGTTCCAGATCTGGATCGAACCGCGGGCCGCGGGCGGTGCGCCGCGCTGGGATGCGAAAGCCTTTCCCAAGGGCGACCGTTCCGGCCAGCTGGAAATCCTCGCCAGCGGCTTTGAGGAGGACATCAAGGGTGGTGCGCTGATGATAGGGGCGGATGCCCGCCTCTATGGTGCCACGCTTGGCGCAGGATCGAGCATCGAGCATCAGATTGCCGATGGCGCCCATGTGTATCTGGTCGGTTCCACCGGCCAGGTCCGGGTCAATGGCGAGCTGGTCGGTCCTCGCGATTCCCTGGCGATCCGGGACGTCGCATCGCTGCAGATCGAAGCAATTGACAAGGCCGAATTTGTCTTTGTCGAAGCGTGGGAGCCCCAAGACTAACTCCCCGCGTCCGGAGGGACGCTCCCTATCCCCCTGATCCCGGGGCGTCCCTCCAATTTTTCCGTCTCATTCCACAGCAAAAGGAACAATGTCATGACCCAGTCCAAGAATATCCTCCGTGTAGATGCCAGTGCCCGCAAAGCCGGTTCATCCTCCCGTGCCCTCACCGACGCCGTGATCGCTAGGCTGGCGCCGGACAATATTGTCACCCGTGACCTCACCGAGGTCCTGCCTTTTGTGACCGAGGATTGGGTGGGTGCGAACTTCACCGACGAAAGCGAACGAACTGAAGGCCAAAAGGCCGAGCTTGCTTTGTCGGATTCGCTGGTCGATGAGCTTGTCGCAGCCGATACGCTGGTGATTGGTACGCCAATCTATAATTTTGCTGTACCGGCGGCACTCAAGGCATGGATCGATCTGATCGCCCGCGCCCGCAAGACCTTCCACTATACCGCCAATGGCCCCGAAGGGCTGCTGAAGGACAAGAAGGCCTATGTGCTGATCGCATCAGGCGGCACGGAAGTGGGCAGCGAGATCGACTTCGCCTCCGGCTATCTGCGTCATGTGCTTGGTTTTGTCGGCATCACCGACGTGACGATTATCGCTGCTGACCAGCAGATGATGAAGGGCGAGGCGGCTCTTGACCAGGCGCTGGCGGATGTCTCAGCTCTTTGATCCGGAATATCAAAAGCACCCTATCGGCTTCCGGCTGGCGGGGTGCTTTGTCAAATTTGGCAAGCCCTATTTGGGTTTTATGACGAAGCTATGTTCGATAAAGAGGAACACTTCCGTCTGACTGGCTTGCTGCCAGAATAACTCCGAATCCAGACCGCGGATTTCGACACCATAGTCGTTTCCGAACAGGCTAGCATATCGTTTGGCTTCGTCTGCTATCGCCTTGACCACAGCAAGCCTATATTGATCGGGATTATTGATCGCGAGATTTGTCGAACCTGTTTCGATGAATGAGCGCCCGGTGACCGGGACTTTCTTGACAAAGGACTCGATCTTCTTGTCCGTTTCATCGGCGCGCTGATCTGCCCGTGTTACGGGAATGCGCGCATAGATTGTTACGCGACTGGTATCCGGACGACGACCGGAACTGATCGGCAGGTCGTCAACATTTTCCAGAGAAACCCGCTTGAGCGAATAGTCTCCAGCAACGAGCGTAATCCCTGATTGGGGCGCAATTTCTATTGTTTTGCGCAACATTGCGAGAAGCTCGCTTTTCCGTACCTGCGGATCGCGTGAATCGGAACTCACGAATAGCCGTTTTACGAAATAGTCGGCCTTTCGGGTCAGACCGATGGCCGATTGGTCGTCATCATAATATTCGGAATCAGAGCGATCCGAGCGCGAGCTCGTGACAATGATGGTTGCCTCGGACGCCCCTTCTTCTTGGGCCGATGCAACGGTTGGAAAAGAGCAAGCCCAGCATATAAGCAAGGGCCAGATATATTTGAATCTTCTCATGGTTATCACCTCGTGAAGACTATGCCATTTGAAAATCGCAAAGCAAATAAAAAGGCCCCGCCGGATTATCTCCGGCGGGGCCTTTTTTAATTCGATTTCAGATCGGGAAGACTATTCTTCTTTGTCTTCGTCCGATTGAGCGGCTTCGGTGTCGCTCTCTTCGATGCCTTCACCCATGGTTTTCGCCATGTGGGAATCGCCGGTAGCCGCTTCATCACCTTGCGCCAATTCGGCAGCATGCTGTTCTTCGGAGCTATCGGCAGCAATCAATGCTTCCTCGACCGGTGCTTCGCCGAACACGTCGGCAGCGGTTGGCTCGGCTTCGGCAGCAGGAGCAGCAGCCGCGGCATTTGCCACTTCTTCCGCTTTCAGATCAGCCGCAGCCTGCATCGCGTCGAGCATTTTCTGCTGTTGCGCCCGCAGTGCCGCATCGCGGCTGGTTGCGGCGATACGCGCACGGTTCATGCCCGCACCGGTACCGGCCGGGATCAAACGACCAACGATGACGTTCTCTTTGAGACCGATCAGCTGATCCTTCTTGCCCTCGACAGCCGCCTGGGTAAGCACCCGGGTGGTTTCCTGGAAAGAGGCAGCAGAGATGAAGCTACGGGTCTGCAAGCTCGCCTTGGTGATACCGAGGAGAACGGGCTTACCGGCAGCAGGTTCCTGCTTTTTGGTCAGCTTGGCGTTATATTCCAGCATCTCTTCGAGATCGAGCTGCTCGCCTGGAAGAAGCGTGGTGTCGCCGCCATTGGTGATTTCAACTTTCTGCAGCATCTGACGAACGATCGTCTCGATATGCTTATCGTTGATTTTCACGCCCTGCAGACGATAGACTTCCTGAATTTCCGAAACGAGATATTCGGCCAGAGCTTCAACCCCGAGAACTTCAAGAATGTCATGCGGATCCGGAGAACCGGAGACCAGATTGTCGCCCTTCTTGACGAAATCGCCTTCCTGAACGTCGATGACTTTCGTCTTCGGCACCAGATATTCGACTGGTTCGCCCTCTTCCGGAACAATCGCGATCTTGCGCTTCGCTTTATAGTCGCGAACAAATTCAATCCGTCCGTCGATTTTTGCGATGATCGAATTGTCCTTCGGAATACGCGCTTCGAACAGTTCGGCCACACGTGGCAGACCACCCGTAATGTCGCGGGTCTTCGCAGCTTCGCGAGAGACACGTGCCAGCACGTCACCAGCAGCAACCTTGGCGCCATCTTCGACGGACAGGGTTGCGCCATTGGCGAGCATATAACGACCGGATTCACCGCTATTCTCATCCAGCAGGGTGAGGCGGGGACGCAGGTCCTCTTTATTGGCACCGCGGCCAGAGGCTCGATATTCCATGATCACACGCTGTGCGATACCGGTGGCTTCATCGGTCTGTTCGGTCATCGTCTTGCCTTCGATGACGTCCTGGAACTTGATGACACCCGGTTTCTCGGTGATCATCGGCATCGTGAACGGATCCCATTCGGCGAGACGATCACCGAGGTGAACTTCCGCGCCATCCTTGATCAGCAC
>JBALUX010000006.1:0-34854 GCA_036963725.1 Parasphingorhabdus sp.
CTGGAAACCACGGCCAAGGCCGATGGCGGCGATTATGTCATCAATGGTCACAAGGCTGTTGTCATTGGCGCGCCGTGGGCGACGCATCTGGTCGTCACTGCACGCACATCGGGCGGCCAGACCGACAAGGACGGCGTGTCCGTATTTGTCGTCGACAAGGCGGCACAGGGCGTCAGCACCCGCGACTATGCAACGGTCGACGGTCGCCGCGCTTCGGAAGTCTATTTCGAGAATGTCAAAGTCTCCGGCGATGCCCTGATCGGCGATGCGGGCAATGGTCTGCCGCTGATCGAGAAGGTTGTCGACGAAGCGACGACCGCGGTTTGCGCGGAAGCGGTTGGCGCAATGAAGGTGACCAACGATACCACGGTCGACTATTCGCGTCAGCGCAAGCAATTTGGCGCGCCGATCGGTTCGTTCCAGGTGCTGCAACACCGTATGGCGGACATGCTGATGGAATATGAGCAGTCGGTTTCGATGTGCTATCTGGCGACCATCAAGCTCGACGAAGATGACGCGACGCGCAAGAAAAACGTCTCTGCAGCCAAGGTTCGTATCGGTCAGGCCGGACGTTTCATCGGCCAGTCGGCGATCCAGACCCATGGTGGCATGGGCATGACCGACGAGCTCGCAGTAGGCAGCTACTTCAAGCGTCTGTCGATCATTGAAGGCGAGTTCGGCAGCGTTGATCACCATATGCGGCGGCATATTGCGCTGACTGCGGGTTAGCTGAACGACGTCCGTTCGTCCTGAGCCTGTCGAAGGATGAACGGGAGACAGCGCGCCGTTTGAAATGTGCTTCGACAAGCTCAGCACGAACGGCACGGGTCTGTATGAATATTGACCCTATCATTTAAGGGGATAGAGCCACGCTGGTTCTGTCCCCTTTTTCGCGCTAGATCATTGCCATCCGTTGGAGAGGATGTTGATGAGTAAATTACCCGAACAGACTTCCGGCGGTGTCTATCGATATTATGTGCTGATCATGCTGATGCTGACCTTCATGTTCAACATCACCGACCGGCTGGTGATGTCGATCCTGATCGAGGACATCAAGGCGGAGTTCCTGCTGAGCGATACGCAGATTGGTCTGCTCGCTGGCACGGCTTTCACCATATTCTATCTGCTACTCGGCATTCCCGCTGGCCGGCTGGCGGATCGTACCAATCGCCGTACCATGGTCGCAGTGGCTGTTTCGCTGTGGAGCGTCATGGCAGCATTATGCGGTGCGGCTACCGGCTTCTGGACGCTGTTTCTGGCCCGCCTTGGGGTTGGCGTTGGCGAGGCTGGCGGTGCGCCGCCGTCGGTGTCGATCATCACTGATTATTTTGCCCCGCACGAGCTGTCCCGAGCCATGGGCATATTCGCGGCGGGCGCGGTGCTGGGGCCGGTTTTGGGCTACTCGGCGGGCGGCTATCTTGCCGCGGAATATGGCTGGCGCTGGGCTTTCATTCTCCTGGGTCTGCCCGGTGTGCTCCTGGGGATCATCATCTATCTGACAATCAAGGAACCGGTTCGCGGACGCTATTTCCAGGGCGATCCCAAAGCATCCGGTGCCGAGAAACAGGAACCATTCAGGGCGGCAATGCTCTCGCTGTGGCGCAACTCCATTGTTGCCCGGGTGATCTCAGCCAATGCTTTCGCCAATATCCCGTCTTTTGCCTTTGCCATCTGGCTGGCGCCGATCCTGATTCGCAAATTTGAAATCACCCAGGGAGAGGCGGGGCTCTATCTTGGCGCGGTATTGTTCATTGGCGGAGTGCCCGGGATGATATTTGGCGGATTTCTGGCTGACTATCTTGCCAAGAGAACGCCGAAATGGCGGCCGTGGTATTGCGCTTTGGCGCTGGCGCTGACTCTGCCGTTCTGGGCATCCTGCTTGCTCGCCGAGAGTCTGCAATGGACGCTGGGGCTTTATGTCGTCGGTTATATATTGCTCGTTTCGACTCAGGGCGCAGCCTATTCGATGATTCAGGCAGCGGTGAAGCCGACCGAACGGGGGACGGCTTCGGCTGTGGGCAGTCTGCTCGCCAATCTGCTCGGCTATGCGATCGGACCGGCGCTGATCGGCGTGATGAGCGACGGTTGGGCCGATCAATATGGCGCCATGTCGCTGAGCTACGCCGTCATGGTCACCGCAGTGGTCAGCCTGATCATATCGGTTTTCCTGTTCTGGTGGACCAGCAAGGCGATGACCGACCAGCCCTCCGGATTGGCGCTACAGCAATAATCCACCGTCAGCGATAATCGTCTGCCCGACAATATAGCCGGCCAGTGGCGACGCGAGAAACAGGACTAGTCCCGCCATATCATCCGGATCACCAATGCGGCCGAGCGGGATCGACCGGATGGTCGCTTCCCGCCGTTTGGGATTGTCGGTGGTGACCTTGGTCATCTTTGTGGCGATCAGGCCCGGCGCGATGCCATTGACGCGGATGCCGTCCGGCGCCCAGGCCTTGCCCAGGGTGCGGGTCAGTCCGGCGGCACCAGCCTTGGATGCGTTGTAACCGGGATTGCCGACGGTTGCATGGAAGGCCGCGGTCGAGCTGATGATGACCAGCGAACCCTTCGCCTCTTTCAGCAAATCATAAAATTGCCCGGCGCAGGTCATCAGGCTGTTGAGATTGACCTGCACGACCTTGGCGAAATTCTCCGGTTCGAATTCGGCGCGCTTGTACATCACCATGCCCTGCGAGCAGACGAGTATATCCAGTTTCGTGAATTTCTGGCGCAGTGCGATGATCGCCGCATCGTCACCGGCATCAAGCTGGTGATAGGTCAGGCCGGCCAGATCGGATCCTTCATCCGCTTTATAATCGGCTTCGCTGCTCCGCGTGCCGGTGACATGCACCTCTGCACCACGGGTGCGAAAGGCCTGCGCGCTGGCATTGCCGATGCCGCTGGATCCGCCGATGATGCAGACGGTTTGGCCACTATAGTCGAGCGATGGATCGATCATTTGTTCTTCTCCTATGCAATTGACTATTGGCCGAGCATTTGCCGATCGTCTAGAGCCAGATTTCCAATCTAGCCGGAGCACTAACATAATGGATATCCCCTTTTCGCTTGAAGGCCGCACCGCTCTGATCGCCGGTGCCTCATCGGGTTTCGGCGCGCGTTTCGCCAAGCTGTTTGCCGCTGCTGGTGCCAATGTTGTTCTGGGCGCGCGGCGCACCGACCGGACCGACGCGCTGGCGAAAGAAATCATCGCCGGGGGCGGTCAGGCGCTGGCGGTGCCGCTGGATGTCACCGACGAGGCCTCGATCATCGCTGCCTATGATGCCGCCGAAGCGAAATTTGGTACGGTCGACACGATCGTCGCCAATGCCGGTGTTGCCGCGACCGGGCGATCAACCGAAGTGCCCGCCGACCGGCTGCAGATGCTGCTCGATACCAATTTCAAGGGCGTCTATCTGGTGGCGCGCGAAGGGGCCAAACGGCTGATCGCCAGCGGCAGCCGGGAAAAGGAAAACGGCCGGATCGTGATCATCGGTTCGATCACCTCGCGGCTGACCGGCGAAGGCGACAGCGCCTATGCCGCCAGCAAGGCTGGCGTGACCCATCTTGGCCGCAATCTGGCGCGCGAATGGGTGCGGATGGGCGTGAATGTGAACACCATCCATCCCGGCTATATCCCGACGGAGATCCAGGGCGACTGGTATCAGACCGCAGGCGGCGAGGCGCAAATCGCCGGTTTCCACCGCCGCCGCTTGCAGGATATCGAATCGCTCGATCCGATGATGCTCTATTTCTCTTCCGACGCCTCGCGGATGGTCACGGGGTCGGATATCATCGTCGACGACGGGCAATCTCTCTGACAGGCGGACCAACCGGCCCTAGCTAAACAAAGGGTGCCGGGAGCAAAATAATCCTGTCATAGCTTGGATATGGTAGAGGACATCCGCCCCAACGAGGGCATCGAGATTTCGGCAGATAATGCATCTGCTTCACGGCGACGTGCAAATTATGCGCTCGCTGTCCTGTTCACTGTCACCATGCTCAACTTTCTCGACCGGCAGGTGATCTCGATTGTCGCCGAACCGATCAAGCGTGATCTTGGCCTGTCGGACACGCAGCTTGGCCTGATGACCGGCCTGTCCTTTGCTATATTCTATACTACGCTGGCGATCCCGCTCGCCGCGCTTGCGGATCGCTGGAACCGCAGCCGGATCATCGCCATTGCCATTGCCATATGGTCTTTGATGACGGTGCTTTGCGGACTGGCTGGCAGTTTTGTGCAGCTGTTCCTGGCGCGAGTCGGGGTGGGCATCGGTGAAGCGGGATCGGCGCCGGCTTCGCACAGCCTGATCGCCGATCTGTTCCCGCCGGAACGCCGGGCCGGAGCGCTCGGTATCATGGGCGCAGCCGTGCCGATCGGCGCGTTCATCGCTTATGCTGGCGGTGGTTATATCACCGAAATGTTCAGCTGGCGGGCCGCGTTCCTGCTGGCCGGTTTGCCGGGGTTGATCATCGCTTTGGTAATCTGGTTCACCGTGCCCGATCCGCGCGGCAAGGTCAGCCTGGCCAAAGCCTTTCAACCAGCGGTTGGCGAAATGACCTTGCGTGCCGCCTTGCTCGAACTGTCGCGCAAACCCGCCTATTGGCATCTGGTCGCAGCAGGCGTGCTGGTACAATTCATATCTTACGGCCTCGCCAGTTTCTACGGTGGCCTGTTCGTCCGGGTGCACGGCATGAACTATGGCGAGCTTGGCTGGAAACTGGGCGTGATGGTCGGGATAACCGGCGGTTTCGGAGCCTGGTTTGGCGGCAAGACCGGCGATCTGATCGGCAAGCGCGATCCGGCCCTGCCCTTGTTGGCCAGCGGGCTGGTGTTGGCCCTTGCCGCGCCCGGCATGATCGCCGCCATCTATGCCGAGAATGCCAATGTTGCGATTGCCCTGCTCGGCTTTCCGACCTTTGCCGCGACTTTCTATTTCGGTCCCAGCTTTGCCGCGGTCCAGTCATTGGCGAGCGACCGGACCCGGGCGATGGCGGTGGCAATCTATCTGATGCTGGCCGGCCTGATCGGACTGGGCATTGGTCCCGTGTTCGTCGGCGGTCTGTCAGACTATTTCGCTGGCGGGAACCGCGATCTGGAGGCGAGCGCGCTCCAGCAGGCGCTGATGATACTCGCATTGTTCAATCTATGGGCAGGCTTTCATTATTGGCGCGTCTGGGTTTGGATGAAGCGCGAGCGGGCCTAGGGCGTCACTTGCCCCCGGTTACATAGAGACACTGGCCGGTTACCCAGCTCGACGCGGGAGAGGCCATATAGACCACCGCAGCGGCAATATCCTCTTCCCGGCCGAAACGGGCCAGCGGGATCTGGAACTGCTTGAGCAGCGCCGCGCGTTTTTCTTCCGAATCAATGCCCATCGACTCGTCGAAATTCTCGGTCGGGATCGGGCCGGGTGCCACCGCGTTAACGCGGATTTTGGGAGCCAACTCGAGCGACAGGCTTGCGGTCAGACTGTTCACCGCCGCCTTGGACGCGCCATAAGGAGCATTCTTGACCTGCCCGCCGATCGCAGCGCGCGAGGAGATATTGATGATCGCGCCGCCATTATCGCGCATATGGCTGGCGGCGGCGACGGCGCCCATCCAGACGCTTTTCAGATTGAGCTCGATCTGCGCGTCCCAGCTGTCTTCCGGGGTGCGCGTCAGATAGCGGGGCGTGCCATCGGGCAATCCGCCGGCATTGCTGACCCAGATGGTCAGCCGGCCCAGTTCCTCGACCGCGCGGTTGGCGAGATTTTCCAGAGCGGCGCGGCTGGTGACATCGGTCGGAACCGCGATGGCGCGGCGACCCATGGAGCGTATCTCGCCGGCGACCTTCTCCAGATCATCGGCAGAGCGCGCGGCGACCGCCACATCGGCACCCGCTTCGGCCAGGCCGAGCGCAATCGCGCGCCCGATACCTTTGCCGGCGCCGGTGACAACCGCGACTTCGCCGTCGAGCTTAAATTGATCCAAAATGCCCATTATTTCATCCCCTTGATCGTATCGGTCATTGATTGACCCGTTGGGCCGCCGCGCGGCCGGCGATATAGCCGAATGTCAGGGCGGGTCCCAAAGTGCCACCGGCTCCGGCATAGACGCTGCCGGTCGGCGCGCTGATAACATTGCCGGCTCCGAATAGTCCGGCAATCGGCTCGCCATCGACATCTATGATCTGTGCCTGTGCGTTGGTTTTCGCGCCGCCATTGGTGCCGAGCGCGCCCATTCTGATTTCCACCGCATAATAAGGCGCTTTGCCCAGACTGCCCAATGTGGCCCCTGCGCCTTCTCTCGAGCGGTCGCCGTAGAAGCGGTCATAATCGGTCTTGCCGCGGCCGAAATCCTGATCGTCCAGTTGGTTTGCCAGCTCGTTGAAGCGGTTGATGGTAACCGGGAGATTCTCCGCATCGACGCCGATTTTTGCCGCCAGCTCTTCGAATGTATCGGCTTGCGCCACCCACTCGGGCAGCGGCGTGCCGGGCATGAAGGAGGACAGCGGATAGCGCTCCCGATATTGCGAATCGAAGATCAGATAGGCGGGCAGATTGGGATAGGCATAGCTTGCCGGATCAAAGGCGTGGAATGCTCCGGCGAGCGCGGAATAGTTCGCCGCTTCGTTGCAGAATCGCTTGCCGTCGCGGTTGACCATGATGCCGTGCGGCAGGGTACGCTCGATCAGCACCGGCATGTTGCGGGTCTCGCCGCTTTGCCATTGCGCTTCCGGAATCGCTAGGGTCGGCACCCACCAGGCGCTGGTCATATTGCCGAGGCCGGCTCCTGCGGCCATCGCCATTTTCAGGCCATCGCCCTTGTTGGTCGGGGGCGAGGCCGGTGCTTCGAGCGGTCCGCGCAGAAAGGCGTGTGTCAAAGCGTCATTCCACTCGAATCCACCAGTGGCGAGTATCACGCCATTGCGCGCAGTGATTGTTTCCTGCTTGCCGTCGCGGTCGACAATCGTGCCGGTCACGCGGCCATTTTCGATGCAAAGTCGATAACCGCCACAACCCAAGACCGGCTCTATACCACGATCCAGACAGGCCTTGAGCAGCCGACCGACCAAAGCCTGACCCCAGCCGCGCAGATCGCCGGCATTGCGCCGCTGCAATTCTTCCGGCTCGACCACACCGCTGCCGCCCCCAAGCGGCGTTTCGCGCAGCATCATTCTCGGTGCTGGTCCGTGTTCAAACACACGGTCTTTCCATTCGCCGAGCGCGGTAAAATCGAACAATTCATTGTCGAGCGATCGTCCGCCGTCCGCTTTCGCGCCGGGGCGGTCCTCATAATAGTCCGGATAGTCCGGCATCATTGTCAGCTTGATCGCGTCGATGCTGGTCAGGAAGGAGAGCATTTGCCGAGCTTCGGTGACAAAAGCTCCGAGCACCTCTTCATCCATCTCGCCATGATCGAGCGACAGGAAATAGGCGAGGGCCTCGGCAGCACTGTCCTCTTTGCCCTGCACCGCCATCTGGTCATGATCGGGCAGCCAGACCACGCCGCCGGAAATCGCTGCGGTCCCGCCAAGCCGGTCCTGCTTCTCGATCAGCCGGACCGAGGCACCGGATTCGTGCGCCGCCAGCGCTGCGGTCAGGCCCGCTGCACCGGCTCCGATGATCAGAACATCTATCTCGCTATCGACTATCGCACCTCTCCCATGACCGGATTGGCGACCAGTCTAGGGGCTTGGAGAAGGCGCGACAAACCGCACTTTGGATAGCGGCAAGAGGCTAGGCAGCGACGCTCCCGGGTTGCACCGGCGCCGGCAGCCCGGTTTCCGCCAGACAATTGGCCCGCAGTGTTTCGATATCGGGACCAAAGTTGAACGGTCCGTCCGTCTCGACGACATTCGCCGCCATTTCGGCGCGCAGGCTTTCGGTAGCCGGACCATCGACACTGCCGTCCTCGGCAATGACCACGCCATAGTCGCGCGCGCCCTTCACGGTCACCAGCCCCTGACGGATTTCCAGAGCGACCAGTTCGGGATCGCGCTCCAGCGGGTTACCCCAGCCGCCGCCGCCCCAGGTGATGAAGTGCAGCAGATCGCCTTCGCGAACCTCGATGCCGTCCTGCTTGTTGCCAACGACCTCTTTCGTGCCATCGGCGCGTTCCAATATCTTGGTGGCGCGATCACCGGGCTGGCCGCCATTGACACCCCAGGGATAGGTGAACCAGCGGTCGTCATGAATCGCCACGGTTCCCGGTTCAAGGAACCGGTAGGTCATATGGATGCCATTGCCGCCACGGAACAATCCCGCGCCGCCGCTATCCGGCTTGGCTTCATAGCGCTCGATTCTGAGCGGGAAATATTTCTCGAGAAATTCGTTCGGGACATTGGTAAAGCCGGGCCACAGCGAGTGGCCATCCGGACCGTCGCCGAACGGGCGACCGGGAATGCCGCCAAAGCCGATCTGGAACAATTGGAACCATTCACCGGACTTGTCGAAACCGGAATACATCAGATGAGGGCTGGACGAGAAGCCGGCACCGTTCAGGAATTCCGGCTGACGCTGGCCAAGCAGGCCGCCCAATATATCGAAAATCCGGCCCAGCGCGTGGGTGCGACCGGCGAGCGCAGCGGGATATTTCGGCTTGAGCAGCGACCCTTCCGGAATCCGGACATCGACCAGATCATAGAAGCCGTCGTTGAACAGGATCTGCGGATCGAAGACCATGATCATATAGATGCCGAAGAACATCTTGAACATATTCTCGTTGAGGAAGAAGTTGATCGAGCTCGGCGCCTGCGGGTCGGTGCCCTCGAAGTCGAGAATGACCTTGCCGCCCTCGCGCCACATCTTGCAGCTGATCTTGTAGGGGCCGAAGCCGACGCCATCGTCGCAGATATAGTCCGAGAAGCTGACCGGTTCCTCGCCGATGCTGGTCTCGATCAGATGTTTCATCGCGCGATGGTTGCGCGCCAGCAGCAGATCGGTCGCGCTGGCAAAATCATCCTCGCCAAATCGTCCGCACATTTCGTCAACCCGGCGGGCTGCCACCCGGCAGGAAGCGATCAGGGCGTTGAGATCGGCTGCGCACCAGTCCGGTTTGCGGCTCTGGTGAAGGATGACCTTGACCATCTCTTCGTTATACACGCCCTTCTGGTAGATTTTAACCGGCGGAATCCGGACGCCTTCTTCAAAGACGCTCTTGCTGTCGATCGGGATCGAGCCGGCGACCTTGCCGCCAATGTCGGACTGGTGACCGAACATGGCGGTCCACGCCACGAGCCTGCCACCGCGATAGACCGGCAGCAAAACCAGCCAGTCATTATTGTGGCTGACGGCGCCGTCGCAGCTGTACGGATCGCTGAGGAAGATCATGTCGCCCTCCTCGATCGTGCCGGGATAGGAGCGCAGAAAGCCGTCGATGAAGCTGCCGAACTGGCCGACCACCATCTTGCCGGCGCGGTCTGCGATCAGCGGAAAGGCATCGCCTTGCTCCCTGATGCCGGGCGACATGGCGGTGCGCACCAAAGTGGCGTCCATTTCGATCCGGGCGTTGCGGAGGGCGTTTTCCATGATGTCGAGGGTGACCGGATCGACCTCGACCTTGTTGAACGGAGCCTTGTTGGTTTCAATAATCTGTGCGGGCATATCAGGCTCCTTCCACCAGGTTGATGATCAGATTGCCATGGGCGTCGACCAAAGCTTCGCAGCCGCTGTGGACGAGCGTCGTGCTATCCATTTCGGTGACAATCGCAGGACCGGCGACGCGATTGCCGGCCTTGAGCAGAGCGCGGTCATAAATTGCTGCATCCTGCATCTTGCCGTCCATATAAAGCTGATGATCGCGGGTCTTTGCGCTCGATGGATCCGCATCGCCTTTGTCGATCGTCGGTGGCGCGACATCGGCGGACTTGCCGAGCGCAACGGCGCGGACGTTGACGATTTCGTGCGGTGTCTCGTCGAGATTGAAGGTGAATAATCGCTCATGCTCGGTATCGAAGCGGGCGATCAGGCTTTCGATCGAGAGACCCTCGGGTTCAACCGATAGCGGGATTTCGAAAGCCTGGCCGGCATAGCGGATATCGATCTCGTAGAGCAGCTCGATATCACCGGGCGCGACATCCTCGGCTTCCAGCTCCTGTTTCACCTGCGCGCCGAGACTGTCGAGATAGGCGGTGAGCTCTTCATCGGTCGTGTTCTGGACCATCTTGTTGAAGCTGCGCTGGGTTTCGACGCGTTGCCGCGTTGTTGCATCGCCATAGGCGCAGAGCACGCCCGGTGATGGCGGGATGATCACGGGCCAGCTGTTCATCAGCTTGCCCATCGCATTGGCGTGCAGCGGTCCGGCGCCGCCAAAGCCCATCAAGGCAAAGTCGCGCGGGTCATAGCCTTGCTGGACAGAGACCAATCGCAGCGCCCCGAACATATTCTCGTTCACAATATCGATGATCCCGGCGGCCGCATCCATAAGGTCAATGCCCAGCGCATCGGCGATCGTCTGGACTGCTTTGGTTGCGCCCTCGCGGTCGAGCTTGAAACTGCCGCCGAGCAGGGATTCGGGCAGATATCCGAGCACGACATTGGCGTCGGTCACAGTCGGCTGCTCGCCGCCCTTGCCATAGGCAACCGGTCCTGGCTGGGCGCCCGCGCTTTCCGGGCCAACGCGCAGCGCCTTGGTCAGTTCGGGAACGAAGGCGATTGATCCACCGCCGGCACCGACGGTTTTGACGTCGATCGACGAAGCGCGGACATTCAGGTCACCGACGGAAGTTTCCCGCTGCAGCCGCGCCGCGCCATTTTCTATCAGCGCCACATCGGTCGACGTACCACCCATGTCGAGCGTGAGAATATTTTTCACGTCGGCACTTTTCGCTACCCAGACCGCACCGGCGACGCCGCCAGCCGGTCCGGACATCAAAAGGTTTACCGGAGCCTCCGCGCTTTTCTCGGCGGACATCAGGCCGCCATCGGAGCGCAGCAGGTTGAGCTTCGCCTTGGTACCCCAATCCTTCAGTTCCTTTTCCAGATTGCCGACATAGCGGGCCACGGCTGGCCGCACCGCGCTGTTGGCGACGGTGGTGAGAGCGCGCTCATATTCCTGCATCTCGGGCAAAATGTCCGAGGAAATGGAAATGGGGATATCGGGAAAGACTTCGGCACAGATCGCGGCGACGGCTTTTTCGTGACTGCCGTCGACATAGCTGTTCATCAGGCAGATGGTCAGCGCCTCGATCTCTTCGCTGGCTTTCAACCGTTCCAGCCGCGCGCGCATTTCCGTTTTATCCAGCTCGCGGACGGTCTGGCCCTTGGCGTCCATCCGTTCCGGGGCTTCAATCGTCCGTTCCAGAGCCGCCATCGGTTCCGGCTTGGGCCAGATGATCCAGGCGGCGAGGCCGCCGGGCACCAGGCTGCGGGCAATCTGCATGACATGGCGATAGCCCTCGGTGACGACCAGGCCGACCTTGGCGATTTTCTTTTCGAGCACGGCATTGGTCGCGACCGTGGTGCCATGCAGGAACAGGTCGATTTCGCCGGGGGATATATTCTGACGCTCGCACAGTCCGCGGGCACCATTGATAACGGCTTGAGAGGGATCTTCCGGGGTCGATGGCACTTTGTCCCGGAACGTCTTTCCGGTGGCTTCGTCAATCAGCAGCAGATCAGTAAAAGTTCCGCCGACGTCGACACCTAATCGATACCCCATATTTCAATCTCTCTCTCTTATATATTTGTCATTCAGGCGTCGGCTCTCGCAACCAGAGACGGCAACGGCCGACCGAGCTTGGTTTCAAACCACTGGTTGGTGGTTATGGCTTTGCGCAGATCGAGATCATGCTCGACGCCGGAACGGTCGAGCAGGTTGATCAAATCTTCTGTTGCAATATTACCGGTCGCATTGGGCGCAAACGGGCAGCCGCCCAGTCCGCCAAGACTGGAATCCAGCGTTGCCACGCCGGCCTGAACGGCGGCCCAGGCGTTGGCGATGCCGGTGTTGCGGGTGTCATGGAAATGGGCGCGCATGCCGATATGGTCGGGAAGCAACTCTCTGAGTCGTCCAAACAGGTCGGTGACTTGGGCGGGTCCGCCAACTCCGATTGTGTCGGCCAGCGCGATTTCCATCGGGTCTTCGGCGGCCATTTCTTCGGCGATATGGAGGACTATTTGGGGATCCACCGCGCCTTCGAACGGACAGCCAAAGGCCGCCGAGATGGTGACCTGCGCTTTCAGACCTTCGGCTTTGGCAAAGCGGATCATCTCGCGATTTTCCTTTATGCCCTGCTTTATGGTCTGGCCCTGATTCTTCTGGCCGAATGTATCGCTCGCGACAACCACACAGCCGGCTTCGTCGATCCCGCGTTTATTGCCTTCCCTTGTAGCAAGGCCACGCAAGACGCCGCGCTTGTTCAAGCACAGGCCGATATAGGAAACATCGTCGCGGTCGGGCAGGCCGGCGATAACCGCTTCGGCATCTGCCATTTGCGGAACGCGACCTGGGTGGACAAAGCTGGCCACTTCCATGCGCTTTGCGCCGGCGTCCAGCATGCGGGTTATAAGGCCCAGCTTGTCCGCCGTCGAAATGATCTCGGCTTCATTCTGCAGCCCGTCTCTTGGGCCGACTTCCAATATGGTGATCGCTGTACGATTGCCTGTGCTCATATAAATTGTATACAATCCTGTTACTGCTTTGTATAGAAGAAAGGATGATGCGGGAGTATTTTTCATGACGCAAGGGGCGTTGACAGGATTACGGCTGATCGAAATGGGTCAGCTGATCGCGGGGCCGTTTTGCGGCCAACTCATGGGTGATCACGGCGCCGAAGTGATCAAGATAGAGCCGCCCAAGGTCGGTGATGCGATGCGCAGCTGGGGACAGGGCATTCCGCTCTGGTTCTCCGTTGTCGGGCGCAATAAAAAGTCGATCACCCTCAATTTGCGCGAGAAAGAGGGGCAGGCGATTGTCAAAAAGCTGGCCGAGAAATCAGACTTTCTGCTGGAGAATTTCCGCGCCGGAACCATGGAGAAATGGGGACTGGATTACGAGACGCTCAGCGCCATCAACAAGGGGCTGATCATGATCCGCGTGTCCGGCTATGGCCAGACCGGTCCCTATTCGCACCGCGCCGGCTATGGCGGCATCGGCGAGGCTATGGGCGGCATGCGCTATATCATGGGTGAACCCGACCGGCCGCCAAGCCGTGCGGGGCTTTCGATCGGCGATTCGCTGGCTGCGACTTATGCCTGCCTCGGCGGGCTTATGGCATTGCAACATCGCCACAAGACCGGCGAAGGCCAGGTGGTCGATTCGGCCATTTACGAAGCGGTGCTCGCCAATATGGAATCGACCGTGGCGGAATATACGGTCGCCGGACATATCCGCGAACGGACCGGTTCGATCCTGCCGAAAATAGCACCCTCCAACGTCTACCCGACCAGTGACGGCAGCATCTTGATCGGCGGCAACCAGGACAGCGTCTGGAAGCGGATGTCGGCGATGATGGGCCGGCCCGAACTTGGTGAGGATCCGCGCTATGCGACTCATATTGCGCGTGGCGAAAACCAGGCCGAACTGGACGATCTGATCATGGAATGGACCAGGACCATATCGAGCAAGGACCTGCTGGATATGTGCGAGGAACATGGCGTGCCCGCAGGCAATGTCTATCGCGCGCCGGAAATGCTCGAGGATCCCCATTTCAAGGCGCGGGAGGCTTTGGTGGAAGTCGACCATCCGCAATATGAGCATTTCGTGATGCAGAATGTCGCGCCGAAACTGTCCAAGACGCCGGGCCATATCGACAGTGTCGGACCGGAACTCGGATCGCATAATGAAGCGATTTATGGCGAATTGCTCGGCATGGACAGCGCCAAGATGGACGATTTGAGAGATCGCGGCATCATCTGACGATCAGTCTTCGACCGTGCTCCTCGTGGCACCGCTGAAGCTGTGAAAGGCGCGGCGGATATGGCTGGTCATCACAGCGCCGGCCCAGACCTGATCCTTGGCGGCGAAAGCGGCGATCAGTTCGTCATGATCGGTGCCTGACTGGATCAGGTCTTCCTGCGAATATTGATTCGCGGTGCGGTTGACCACCGGCTGCTCGACCAGTGCCGGCAGCAATTTGCTCAATCTCGGCGATTGCGCGCATGCGAGTATCAGATCGTGAAACTGCCGGTTGGCATCGAGAAACGTGGTTATGTCGGGCTCCGGCCGGTTCACCGAATTGGTCAGCACCTCGTTTATTTCCCGCAAGCGACGCAGGCTGTCTGCATCCATCCGCAGCGCTGCCCTTTCGGTAGCGTGGGATTCCAGCATCGCCCTCAGGGTGAACATTTCGTCTATTTCATCATTCGACCAGTCGGCGACCGAAAGCCGTTTGGAAGCGCTGCGCACCAGCAGCATTTCATTTTCAAGCCGCTGGACGGCATCGCGCACCGGCGTTCGCGACACTCCGGAAATCTCGGACAGCCGTTCCTCGGTCAATTGCATACCCGGACGCACTTCTCCGGACAGAATGAAGCTGCGTATTTTTCTATAGGCGCGATCAGAAGCACGGCTCATCATCAGGCTCTTGGCGCAATAAGGGCTGGTGGGCAAGTCCTGACCACACCGGTAATTTCCGCTTGACGGACCGCAATTGTATACAATAGAACGCGATCAGGGAGTTATATACCACCATGTCCAATGCCGGCAGCGCCACGAAGCGGATAAAAGTCATCGTTCCGATCCCGATGGACGAGGCCGGCGTTGCTGCTCGCGCCGAGCAATTGCCCGCAGATTTTGTCCGTGCGGGTTTTCAGCCGGAATTTGTCGCCGTCCCCTGGGGCGCCGCTTTGGGCGACAGCTATCATGACACATTGCTGATGGACTGGACTGTTTTCCAGGCCGGGATCAAGGCCGAGGAAGAAGGCTATGCTGGCGTTCTGATCGACACGGTCAGCGACAGCGGCCTTCGCGCACTGCGTTCCCGTCTCAATATCCCGGTGGTCGGACCCGGCGAGGCGGCTTTTGCCGCCGCGATGATGCTGGGCAAGAAATTCACCGTGCTGACAATGTGGCCCGAATGGTTCCCGCTCTACGAAAAGACCATCACCGAATATGGCTGGTGGGAACGGCTGGCTTCGTTGCGCTCGATCGAAACCCGGCCCGACGTCACCGAATTGCTCGCCGGCAAGGAGGAGGTGATCTTCGACAAGCTGAAGGCAGAGGCGACTTTGGCGATGGAAGAAGATGGTGCGGACGTTATCGTGCTCGGCTCGACCACCATGCACCAGTCGGCCAAATATCTGGACGAAAACCTGCCTATTCCCGTGCTTAACCCGGGGCAGGTCGCTTATAAATTTCTCGAAACGCTGATCGAACTGGGACTGACCCACAGCAAGAAGGCTTTTCCGGCTCCCGAAGTGCCGAAGGACGAAGACATTCGAAAGGGATGGTATTGATGACTGACTGGACACCCGGAATGGCAGGTCAGGTGCCGCTGCCTTACCCCTTCTATGTAGATATTGTGACCAAGCGCTATTTTGACGGGGTCGATAACAAGAATATGACCCAGGTGCTCAACTGTTTCGCGCCCGATGCCGTGTTGTATGAAGCCACCTCTGACACGACCCACAATGGCCGGGAAGCGATCCGGGCGATGTTCGAAAAGCTGTTCTCGGACTTCGAGCAGATCTGGCACGGCAATTTTGTCCATACTGCCGACCCCGGATCAAATGCTGTCTGTTCGCAGTTCACTGTGCTGATCACTCCCAATGGCGGCGAGCAGCTGCGCTATGAAAATTGCAACCGCTTCTATTGCAAGGATCGACTGTTCCAGGACGTCACTGTCTATATGAGCGGCGACAATCTGCTGAAAGAGGGAGACGCCTGATGCAATATGAACCCGGCCTCTCCCGTGACGAACTGATCCAGCTGGCAACCAAGACCTATTTCGGCAATGTGGATGCAAAGAATATGGAGGCGGCGCTCGACTGTTTCCACGACGGCGCGCTCTTCTGTGTCCAGACCGACTTCACCCGCCATAGCGGCAAGGGAGAAATCCGGCGGATGTTCGAGGATTTCTTCGGCGCCTATGAAACCATCGTTCATCGCGATTTCACCTGCACCGTCGATGAGGCCAACGGCAGGATTGCCGCTTCCTTTGTCGCCGAGCTAACCGATGCCGAGGGCGGTGTCACATTGCTTAACAACACCAATTTCTGGAGAGTCCGGGACGGTAAATTTCAGGAAGTTTACGTCTATATGAGCGGAGCCAATGTGCTCGTTTAAATTTGTTTGACGGGTCAAAAGGCCCGCAAATCATTCCATCAGGGAAGGAAGAAAAATGCGTCGCACGAAAACAGCTCTTTCACTTTCAGCCGGTTTCGCCGCGCTGGTCAGCTTCAATCCGGCTCTTGCCCAAATCGGTGGCGAGCAAGATGCCAGCGAAGCGCAAGACAGCAATGTCATCATCGTGACCGCCCGGCGGCAGGATGAGCTGCTCGCCGAAGTGCCGGCATCGGTCACCGTCTTCACCGCCGAAATGCTCGACCGCACCGGCGTCCAGCAGGCAGATGAATTCGTCCAGCTGACCGCTGGCGTGACGATTGTCAGTGGCACCGCGGAAGCGGGCGACACCCAGATCAACATCCGTGGCATCAACGGTGCGCGCGACGCGGAAAGTTCGGTTGCGCTCGTGGTCGACGGCATTCTCAAGACCAATACCGCCCAGCTTAACCAGGACCAGGGCACGCTGCGCCAGATCGAGATTTTGAAAGGCCCGCAGGGCGCGCTTTATGGCCGCAATGCTGCCGCTGGTGCGATCGTCATCCAGACACTCAAGCCGAGTGACATATTGGAAGGCGGCGTGAAGCTCAGCGCTGCAGAGGATAATACCTACAAGGCCTCCGGTTATATCTCGACGCCGATTGGCGACAGCGCCGGTCTGGTACTGTCGGCTTCCTACAACACCAGTGACGGCTTTTATCGCAACAGCTTCCTCGACAATCGCAAGGTCGTCGATGATCAGGAAACCTGGTCGGTCGATGGCCGTTTCATTGCCGAACTGGGCGATGCGACCGAAGTCGACGTGAAGGCGCGCTATGCCGATCTTTCGGGTGCCTCGATCAATTTCAACACCGCCTTTCATCTCCCCAATTTCGCCGGAGTCGATCCGGCCTTTTTTGAAGATGTGAACGATCACGAGTTCGGCTATTATTCGAACATCCGTCCGACCAATGACCAGACCACGTTCGAGACATCGGTCAAGCTGACTCACGAATTTGATGCGATGACGCTGACCGCCTGGGCCCTGTACAGCGACGTAGACCAGTCGCTGACCGCCGATGGTACGTCGGCAGATTTTGCGCGCTATACTTTCCCCGGCGCAACACAGGCATCGGTAGACGCATCCAACAGCTGTTTCGCATCCACCGCCCAGCTCACCGGATATCCGCTCAATGCACCGACCTTTGTCGGCAACAATCCGATTCCGTTCATTTTTGATCCGGTCAATGGTTCAACCCTTGGCGCCTATAGTCCGACCACCTGTGACGGCACCCAATATCAAATTCGCGAACAGACCGATATCAGTGCAGAAGTCCGGCTGGCCTCGAATGGTGACGGACCGCTGCACTGGCAGATCGGTGCCTATTATCTGAATATCGACCGCGACGTCGGGGTCAGCCTCGGGGCCGATCTCGGACAAGGTGTTATCCGGCAATTGTACAATGATCCCGATAGCAGCAATCCGACGTCGCAACTATTCGCCGATAATTTCAGCACCAATGTCTATGCTGCCTTCGGTTCCCTCGACTATGAAGTTGCCGACAATTTCGACGTCAGCCTGGCGCTGCGCTACGATATCGAACAACGGGAAGTTTCCAGCCGGGTGCCATTGGTTACCGATCCGATCACCGGCGATCCGATCAATCCGGGTCAGGCGTTCGGCGCAATTCCCGACCAGAAGGAGACTTTCAAGGAGCTGCAGCCGAAAGTTTCGCTGCGCTATGGCCTGACCGACGACCTGAATATTTACGCCAACTGGGGCATTGGTTTCAAATCAGGCGGCTTCAACAACCAGGGAGCTGCGGCGATTGTTGACCAGAATTTCAACCAGTTTCTCGGTACCAATGTTCTGATCAACGATATTTACCGCAAGGAAACATCGAGCGCATTCGAGGCTGGCATCAAGGGATCGGCTGCCAATGGCGCGATCACTTTCGATCTGGCGGGCTATTATACGACAGTCGATGACATGCAGTTCTTTGAATTTTTCGTCGGTTCTTTCGGCCTGTTGCGGGTGGTCTCGAATATCGACAAGGTCGATATCTACGGGGTGGAATTCAACGCCAATGCGGAGATTGTCGAGGGCTGGGATATATTCGGTTCGGTCAATCTCACCGAAAGCGAGATCAAGGACAACGCATCGCGCCCTTATACGGTTGGCAACAAGTCGCCCCATACCGCAGATTATACCATCAACCTCGGCACGCAGATGGTGGCGCCGATCGCCAACAGTTTTGATCTCGTGATGCGCGCCGACTATCGCATTACCGGTCCGACCTGGTTCCACACGGTTCAGGAAGACACCGGCCCGACTCTGTTCAGCGGCCTGTTGCCCGGATCAGCGCTGGCGCTCCCCGCATTTGTCGGCGATGGCGACATGTCGATTACCGAGCGCGATGCCTTTGGCGTGCTCGATCTGCGTTTCGGACTGGAAGGGGATAACTGGAATATCACCGCCTTTGCCGACAACCTGCTCGACAAGCGCTATCTCAATGACGTGATCACGGCAGTCGAATTTGGCGGGTCGTTTATCTCGCCCGGCGGACTGCGTCGTCTGGGTGTCGAAGTCGGCTATAAATTCTGATCTTCGCGCTACTGTAAAGGTGCCTGGGCGTCGAGCGGTTCGGTGCCCAGCGCCAGGTGCAGGTTGATACGGTTTTCGATGCGCGCGCGCCGGGTCTCGATCGCACGAGTCTCGGCAGCGATAGCCGTGGTCTGCGAATTGATCAGATCGAATATCGTCGAACGTCCGTTGATATAGCGGCTGCGCGTCAGGATCACCGCTGCGCGCGCTTCTTCGGCGGCGGTCGCGGTGGCGTCGACTTGTCTTGCGAGCGTGGCTTCTGCATCGAGCCGGTTCTCTACTTCCTGATAGGCGGTGAGCGTCGCCTGGGCATAATCGAACAAAGCCGAACGCGCTTGCTCGCCTTGCCGGTCGGCTTCGGCCAGGAGGGCGCCGCCCCGGAATAGAGGCTGTAACAGACCGCCGGTGATCGCATTGACATAGGTGCCCGGGTCGAAAAGATCTCCGAAATTGCCCGATGAGCTATCGGCGTCGAAGCGCAGGTTCAGTTGCGGGAACATGGCATGGCGGGCGTCGGTTGCCCGGAGACCGGCGGCTGCGACCCGCGCTTCGGCGGCAATCAGATCGGGACGGCTGGCGAGCACAGACACCGGCGCGGTGACGGCGGGAAGCGCGGCGGGTGTGATCAGTTCGGTTGCGCCTTCGGCTTCCCCGGCAGGATAACGGCCGGTCAGCACCTCCAGCGCCCGCGCGCTATTGGCTGATGCGCGAATAGCCGCTTCCAGCCGGTCTTCGCTGTTCGACACGGCAACCTGAGCCAGCCGGACATCGAGCCGGGAGGCGAGCCCGGCGCGGAACCGTGCGTTGGTGATGCGCAGCGTATCCCTGCGCCGTTCCAGATCGCGGGTGCCGAGATCAAAGGTGAGGGCGGCGGCGCTGCGATCATACCATGCCTGAACGACCGCGGCGGCGAGCGCCTGTCTGGCCGCGGCAAAATCCGCAGCGGCAGCCCGGGCATCGGCATTGCCCGCTCCGGCCAGCGCCAGATTGCGGCCCCAGATATCCAGTTCCCAGCTTGCCGCCAGCGCGCCATCATAGGCAGTCGCGGCATTTTCGGCATCACTGATCGAACCTGACAGATCGACCTGCGGAAACAGACCGGCGCGCGATATCCGCATGGCTGCCCGGGCGGCGCGCAACTGCGCCAGCACCGACTGAAGATTGCGGTTATGGGCAAAGGCCTCGTTTACCGTCTGTTCCAGCGTCTGATCAGAGAAGGAACGGATCCAGCCGTCCGGATAAACGGGTGGGATGTCCGCGTTGCCTTCATTAACCGTCTCCATATCGGGCCGAGAAGCCCAATTGTCCGGCGCATCGGGAACGACGGTCCGGTCGAGCTCCGGGCCGCCGCGAATGGTGCAGGCCGACAGCAACAGCAGCAGGGCAAAGGATGACAGATGCCGGTTCATGCGATTCTATCCCGCCGACTTTTTGGTTATGGCCGCGGCATTTTCTTTGTCTTTGTCATCCCATGTCACCGGCTGGCCATCGCGCAGCCGCTCGCCGCCGCGCACGACGATCAGATCGCCGGCGGCAATTTTTCCGGAAATCGCGACCCGGGCACCATCGGGTTCGCCGACCTGCACATCGACGCGTTTCGCGGTCTTGTCTTTGGGATTGATGACATAGACGAATATGCCGCTGTCGCGCAGCACCAGTGCGTCGCGCGGCGCGGTGAGCACCTGGCGTTCGATTCCCGTCGGCACGGTGATCGATATCGCACTGCCCATTTTCAGATTATGCGTGCCCATCGGTGCGCGTACTTCCAGAGTCCGGCTGATCTCGTCGCCGGTTTCGATGACCGACCGAATACGCGAGGTCCGGCTTTCCCCGTTGACGATGATATTAATCTGCTGACCGGCGGCCAGCGATCCGGCGGATGCGATGGGAATGCGCACTCTGGCTTCCGATCCGGTCCTGCCGATGATGCGCGCGATTTCGCGGCCCGGCGTGGCATATTCGCCGACTTCGATCTTGCGCTCGACCAGCTGGCCGTCGAACGGACTGCGGATACGGGTGCGGGACAGATCGAAATTGGCGGTCTCCAGCGCGACCTGTGCCGCCGCCAGGCGCGCTCTGGTCTGGTCACGGGACGAAACGGCTTCGTCCAGCGAGGCTTCGGACTCGGCTTCTTCCTTGAGCAATTGCTGCAGCCGTCCGACCAGCCGGTTCTGATAGGTCAGATCGGCCTGCAGGCGCCGGACTTCGGCCGCCGCGGAATCGCGGGCCAGCCTTGCGCTACGGCTGTCGATTACCGCAATGACCGCCCCCTTGCGGACCCGCGCACCGGTATCGAGCGTGGATTGAATACGTCCGGCCATTTCCGAAGCGACGATCGAATCGCGGTCCGCGACAATATCGCCGGGAGCGGTGAAATTGGGAGTCAGCGCGGTCTGCTCGATCTTGGCCAAGGTCACAATCGCCGGCGGAGGCCCGGCCTGATCCGGACCACCCTGCTGCCCGTCGGCCGGGCTCGAGGCGAAGAACAGGAAATAGGCCAAAACGGCCAGCAACAGGGCGCTGCCTATTGCGAACCAGCGGGCATTTGTTTTGACCAGATCGGGGACGAAGTCGGGAAGGGCAAGAGTCATTCGGCGGGCTCCAATGCTGGTGTGCCGGTTAGCTTCGGCGGCAATCCTTGGTCAGTCGGACCGGCTTGTCTCGCACCGCCCAGCTGGATCAGCGCCGGCAGCAGAACCAGTGTGAACAGGGTGGAAACAAGCACGCCGCCAACGATAATGACGGCAAGGCCGCGATAAATGGCGCTGCCCGGACCGGGAACCAGTGCCAGCGGCAACATGCCCATTACCGATGTACCGGTGGTCATCAGGATCGGTCGCAGGCGCAGCCTGAGCGCGCTATGGGCGGCTTCGGAACGGGTCATGCCCTCGGCCTCGCAGTCGCGGGCCTGAGCCATCAGCAGGATCGCGTTATTGACGACGATGCCGAGCAGTATCACAAAGCCGATCATGCCGAGCAGGTCGAGCGGTGTTGGCTTGAACAGGTTGAGGATCTGGATGCCAATCACGCCACCAACGGTGGCCAGCGGCAGGGCGATGACCACCAGAGCCGAATCCCGGGCGGAGCGGAACAGCGCGGCCATGATCACGAACAACAAGGCCGCCGCCAGCAGGAAATTACCGCTCAGTGTCGATATTGCCTTGAGCAGTGCATCGGCGTCGCCGCCGTAGCGCAGCGTGCCGCCGGGAGGCAGGGCATTGCGGATCGGCCCCTCGGCCGATGCCTCGATCTTTTCGAGCGCCTCGCCAAGCGCGACGCCCGGTGGCGGCGAGACATTGATGGTCAGGGTTTTCCGGCCATCGACATGGGCGATCTGGGTCGGGCCGACGCCGCGCAACAGGGTCGCGACTTCGCCTAGCGGCACCGCTCCGCCATTGGGCGTGACGATGGGGGCGCTTTCAATCGCTTCGGGATCGACCGCTTCAAGGCCGCGCATGATCACGCGCATCCGCTCGCCCTCCGACACATATTCGCCGAGATAGAGTCCAGCACCCATCGCCCGCACCGCGCGTCCGACCTGATCCCGGGTCATCCCCAGTTCGGCGATCCGCCGGTCATTGGGCGTGAGCCGCAATTCGGGCACCACGACATTGGGGTCGGGATTGGCCCTGACCATCGCGCCGGGAATGGCCGCGCTGATCGAGTCCGTCGCTACCAGAGCTGCCTGCCGCAGCGCTTCGTCATCTTCCGCCTGCAGATAGAGCTCGATATTGCCGTTGCCGCCAAAATTTCCGAACAGGCTGCCCTGCGCGGCAAAAGCCTGGACATCGGGGAAGCCGGACAATATCTCGCTGTTGACGATGCCGACCATCTCTTCGATCCGCGACTGGTCCTTGATCCTTATGCCGGTGTTCAGACCCCATGGATTGACGAACAGATAATAGTTGAGCAGCTCCGGCTGCTTGTCGCCCCTGAGATAGGGGTCGAGCCGCTGGACAACCTCTTCGGCGATTTCCGAGCGCGCCGCCTCCAGCGTCTGGCCGGACGGCAGCCCAACCCAGGCATCGACGGCATCGCGCTTGACGTCCGGCAGATAGTCGGTCTGCGGCCAGAGAAAATAGGAGATCAATATCGGCGCGATAATGAGCGAGGGAATCCAGATTCTGCGCTTGCGATCGCTGTCTATCAGGCTGAAAATCCTGTCCGCATAGCCATCCCAGCGCCGTTCATTGTCATCCATTTCGAGATCACCGGCGAAATGGCGCGCCGCGGCTGGCAAAACGGTCACGGCGACGATCAGGCTGGCGATCACCGAAATCGCGATGGTCAATGCGAGATCGGCAAACAATTGCCCTTCGACATCCTTGATGAACATGATCGGGATGAAGATCGCGACGGTGGTGGCGGTCGAGGCGAACAGCGCCGGCCAGACCTGAGAGACGGCTTCCAGTGCCGCCGGACCGGGCTCGGTGCCCTGTTTCCGGATGCGCACGAAATTTTCCATCACCACAATCGCGGCGTCGAGCACCATGCCGGTGGCAAAGGCGAGGCCGGCAAGGGAAATGACGTTGATCGAACGTCCGGCCATGCCGAGCACGGCAAGCGTGGCGAGCAGGCAGATCGGCACGGTCGTGGCGATGATTATGGTCGCCCTGGTACGCCGGACGAACAGCCAGAGCAGGCCGATAGCGAGCAGGGTTCCGAGCAGCAGATTGCCGCCCAGAAAGGACAAGGCGCGTTTGATGAAAACCGACGGGTCGAAACTTTTCTCGATCCTCGCTCCGATACTCTGCAGCTCGTTCCGGTTGAACGTCTCGACTTCGGCGAGCACCGCGTTGATCGCGTCCAGCGTGTTGCTGCCCGGCTCGCGGATGACCTGCATGCCGATCGCCGGATTGCCATTTTGATAGGTCGCGCCAAATGCCTTGTCGGGCCCGACATTGATATCGGCGACGTCGCGCATCCGGATGACGGTCGTGCCGCGCTGGGCGACGGTCAGGTCACCGATCTGCTCGGCGGTGAAATTGCCTTCAAAGCGCAGGGCATAGCCGCGGCGACCGACATCGACGGTGCCGCCGCCGACATCCTGAAAACGGCCGACCGCGCGGGACAATTCTTCAATTGTCAGATTGAGCTGGGCGAGCCGCCAGGGGTCAAAACGGATGCGCAATATCCGTTCCCCGGTAGGGGCCTGCAGATCGACGCCCTGAACCCCTTCGATCGTTTCCAGCTTGGGGATGATCGTGTCGCGCGCGAATCGGGCGAGTGCTTCGCTGTCCATATTGCTGTCCGGCAGGGCCTGCATGAACAGATAGATCAGCGATTCCCCCTGCTGGCCATTGCCGCCGCCGACAACCGGGCGGTCGGCATCGAGCGGCCAGTTGCGAACCTGCTGAGCCCGGCTCGACACTTCGGCGAAGGCCTTGTCCATATTGGTGCCGAGCGCGAATTCCAGATTGAACCAGACATTGCCGTTGTTCGACCAGCTGTTGATCGTTTCCAGGCCGGGAATGCCGCGCAGCTGTTCCTCGATCGGAATCGCGATTTCCGCTTCCATCTCCTTGGGACTGGCCGCGCGCCAGCTCGCCTGCATCGACAGCTGCGGCCTCTCGATATTGGGGAAGAGCTGGATTGGCGTGCTGAAGGCGGAGACGATTCCGATCAGCGCGATCAGAGCCAGCCCGGCTGCGATAGCGGCGGGATAGCGCAAGGCGATACTGGTCAAGGTCATCGCAGCAACCCTGCGACAAACCTGCCGGTAATATACTGCTGCTCGCCATCCCTCATCCAGGCTTCTCCCGTCCCAAAACCGGTAAAATCGCTGTGAGAGAGAAGGCCTAAAGTAACAAAAGAAACCTGATGAGCCGCTTTCGACCAAATTCGACCCGCTTTCGATGAACGGCAAGATCAAGAATAGCGTGCAGCTGGTGACACGGGGGCCTGACGGCTGGCAAATCTAGGCTCGCGAAGGTTTGGCCGGGGATGCCTGGCGGCTGACGTCATCCGCGAACAATTTCTCGTAGAGACTGATCGTCTGGTCGGCGATTTCCTCCCATTGCGGAAAGCGCGCGGCGTTGACGCGAAATCCGTCCGGATTGGCGTTGGCCCGGACCAGCGCGCTAACCATGCTGCGGATATTGCCGGGACTGAAATAATGTTTGGCATTGAGCCTCAGGTCCCGGTTCTCGGGGAGATCGCTCAACAAAAGCGGGCAGCCCAGGCTGATCGCTTCGAGCAGGGTGTTGGAATGTCCTTCCCGGATCGACGGGTTCACGAATAGGCGCGCACCGCGGTAGAGCGGCGCCAGGCCCGAGCGGGGCAGGCTGCCAAGCATCACGATCCGCTCGTCATCCAGGTCTTCTATCTGTTTGCGATCGGCCCGTTTGCTCCAGTCGCCGACGATCACCAGCTGCATGTGCGGATGGCTTTTGGCGAAGACGCGAAAGGCGGAAATCAGGCTGTGGATGTTCTTCTTTTGCGATATCTGGCCGACGAACAGGATATAATCCCCGCTGACCGGTGCGGGCAGCGCTTCCGGATAATGTTCGTTTCGGTCGAGCGCATTGCCGATGACATGGATATTTTTCCCTGTGCCGGTCCCATGCAGTTTTTTGGCCAATGCGGGGGTAACGGCGATGACTATATCCGCCCAGCGCAACTGATATTGCGTCCAGCGCATAGCCCATTTCCCCGGTCCGCTTGACGGGCTTGCGTGGCAATTGGCACCGTAGCGCACGATGATCTTGCAGCCGGTCAGCTTGTAGGCCCACAGCAGGAAAGCGGATTTCAGACAGGTAAAATGGACAATGTCCGGCCGGGTCCGGATCGCCCTGAACAGTGTCGCGATGGAATAAAGCAACCGGTCGATGCTCAGAAAACCCAGCGAAGGAGCGCGCCACAGGGAAACGCCGCGAAAAGCGTTGCTTTGCATATGCGGCTTCATGCCGGCAACGCACACCTTCCAGCCCCGGCTGGCAATCAGAGGGAATAGTCGTTCTGTATTTTTTTCTACGCCGCCCTCAACATCCGGGATGCCGCGCGCGCCGACGACCAATATCGATTTCACTATCCGTGTTTCCTGCTGGAGCCAGAATAGTACGCCATATCGCACCAAGCTGGTTAACAAATTCAAGCGCGATCGAGTCAGTTGGCCGATATAGCCAAATATTGGGCACCAAATAGAGACAGTTGATCGCTTTTTCCGGGAAAAGATATTTTGCGGGAGGCTTTTGATTGGGTTATGGCCGTGACAACAAGGTTAAAGCCATGTTGACCATGAATCCAGCAGGCAAGATGGAGCGAACCACGATGCTTGAAGACCAGACTGATCAATTGAAGCCGCCACCCGCGGTCATCCGGAAGATATTGACGCTGGATCCGCGGCGGGTGGAATTCAGGATCCGGGGCTTCGATCTGGCCGAGAAAAGCCATGAAGAACGGCTGGAATCGATCGGCAAGACATTTTTGCGCGGTTATAATCTGATATTGTCGGCCTGTTCGCTGGCCGAATTCGAACAGGCAATGGCGCAGGAGCCGGCTTTGCTGCGCGGTTTCTTTATCGAAGGCGGAGCGATGGGCAGCGCGCTGGTCGACTCCCTTCCGTTTCGCCAGCCGATGCTCGGAAAGTTCCGGGCCCGGTTCGAGCAGCGCTATCCTTTGCTGGTTCATGCCGGCACCGGGCTGGCGATGTCCAAGCTTTCCTGGCGGGAAAAGGCCATCACTGGCGCGCTGGACCCGTTCTACCGCTGGCTGGCCTATGACGGCATGGGCTATCACAATGTCTATTTTGAGCAGGAAAAGACGCTCAATAGCCCCAAGCGCATATTGGCAGGCTATGCCTCGCGCGCATATGATCAGGGTGTCGGGCGCGGCATCTGGTTTGTCAGTGGCGCCGATATCGGCAAGGCGGCGGCTCTTGTCGGCGGCATGGCGGCAGATCGCAGGGCGGACATCTGGGCGGGTATCGGTCTGGCCACTTGCTATGCCGGTCCGGCGGACGAGAATATCTTTCTGGAAGGCTATCAGCGGGCCGGAAAGCATGGCGAGTGGTTTGCCCAGGGCGTAGCCTTCGCCTGCAGCGCGCGCATCAATGACCAGAGCATGCCGGAGACGATCAGCAAGGCCATCAAGACTCTATGGGGTATGGAGCCCGAAGCGCTGGCAGCGCTGGTCGAGCAACTCCGGCAAAGCAGCGCCAAAGGATCCCGTTCGGAGCGTCCCCGATATGAGGCATGGCGGCATAGTGTCGCTGATGCTTTTGTCGAGAACATCACCGAACGCACACGCGGCGACGGCAAAGCTATTTTCTTTCCGCAAGAGGAGGAACAGGAACCGGTGTCTTCGCGCTCGGGTTCAGCCTCTCCAAAGACCGTCGTCCGTTGAACAAGTGCGCGGCTATCCTTCGATCAGATCAGCGACCTCTCGCAACTGGCGGCGCAGCCATGTCTGGGCCGGATGACCACCCAGACGCGCGTGCCACACCATATCTATGCTCCGGTAAGCAGGCGGAGCGGTTACCGGGCAGGCCGTCATCGCCAGCCCCATTCGTTTTGCAAAGACCTCGCCCATCGGTTTCGGGCAGGCCATGATCAGGTCGGTGGCTTCGAGCGCCAGTGGCGTCGGCGCAAAAGTGGCCATGGTGAGAACCACCTGACGGGTCCGCCCGCTCTGCGCCAGAACATCGTCGACCCAGCCGCTCGGTTCGCTGCGCGTACTGACCAGCAGATGCCGTGCGCTCGTATAGGCATCGAGATCAAGCGGAGCGCCCGCCAACGGGTGGTCCGGCCGCATGACGCAGACCCAGTCCCCGTCGAACAAGGGTTCTGAAACAAAACGGTCCGGCGGATCCGGCCAGCTGATCAACGCAATGTCAGCGGCCTGGGTGTCCAGATATTCGCCGGAATTGATGCTCGCGGTAATGGTCCGTATCGACAGTCCCGGCGCGGCTTTCCTGATCCGCTCGAGCAACGGCGGAATCAAAGTCATCAGCCCGTAGTCCTCCGTCGCAATGGTGAACGAACGCTGCGAAGTTTCAGGGTTGAAGGATGCGCTATCAAGCGCATCTTCAATGCCGCTGAGCGCTGCCTTTATCGGACCGCTCAGTTCCAGCGCCCACGCTGTCGGCCGCATCCCGCTCGGGCTTCGCACGAACAGTTCGTCACCGAGGCGCTCGCGCAAACGGCTGAGAGCGTTTGAGAAAGCCGGCTGGGAAAGGCCGATGTCTTTCGCCGCATGGGTGACATTGCGCTTCCGCATCAGCGCGTCAAACACAACCAGAAGATTCAGGTCCAGAGAACGTAAATTCATATCATGAATAATAGTCATTTTATTATTCAATTTCAACAAATCATCCGGGGCGTCCATATCCCTTCTCGACGGAAACAGATTGTTGCCGTTGCGAAGAAAGAACAGACTGAAGGCTTGAACCAGGTTTAGGCCCACCCTTTGGCGACGGCGCTCATCCCTCCCTCCCGTGCCGTCGCCATTCCCCCAGGGTGCAGTCTCTCCCTCAGGCGGCAGCGCGTCCCCCAACGCTCCTCCCCCAAGCGCTGCCGCCACTTTGAGGGGAAATTCAACAAAGGAAAAAACCATGACCGAATTCACACTTTATGATGAAACCAACGCACCGGAAGGCAGCCAGATATTGCTGGCCCAATCAAAAAAGGGCTTCGGTATGGTCCCCGGCCTGCACGCGGTAATGGCCGAAGCGCCGGGCCTTCTGGAAGCCTATAAGATTGTCCATGAACTGTTCGCCGATTCCAGCTTCGACAAGGATGAAATCACCGTTGTCTGGCAGACCGTCAACGTCGAGAATGACTGCCATTATTGCGTCCCCGCGCATACCGGCATTGCCAAGTCGATGGGTGTCAGCGACGCCATCACCGACGCGCTGCGCAATGAAACGCCGTTGCCCAATGCCAGACTGGAAGCGCTGCGCGATTTCACGCTGAGTGTGGTCCGCGATCGCGGCAATGTTGCTGACGAAAAGGTACAGGCGTTTCTGGACGCCGGTTTCACCAAGCGGAATATTCTCGAAGTGATTCTCGGCTATTCGCAGAAGATCATGTCGAACTACACCAACCATCTGGCGCATACGCCGGTTGATAAAGCGTTCGAGAAATTTGCCTGGGAAAAAGGTGGCGCAACCGCAGCCGCATGAGCGGGTAACAAGACAGGGACGACGGAATGCCCGCCGTCCCTGTCTGCCGCTCAAATTCTGGAAAATGACATGAAAAAATCCGAAGCTGCGCCGATAATTGTCTTCGACGTCAATGAAACATTGCTCGATATCACCACGATCGAACCCTTGTTTGATCGGCTGTTCGGTGATGCTGCCATGCTACGCGCATGGTTCGCCGAGCTGATCCTCTACTCGCAGACGATGACCCTGTCGGGTCTCTACGCGCCCTTCGGCGAGCTGGCCGCAGGAACATTGCAGATGGTCGGTAGCAACCACGACATCGCTGTATCGGACGCCGACATTGTCGAATTAAAAGAACGTCTTGGTGACATGCCCGCTTATCCGGATGTCGTGCCCGCCCTGACGCGCCTGCGCGATGCGGGTTTCCGGCTGGTCACATTGACCAACTCCGCAGGCGGGCCTTCGCCGACGCCGCTCGAAAAGGCCGGGATCGACCCATTCTTTGACCGCCATTTTAGCGTCGAAGCGGTGCAGAAGTTCAAACCGGCGCCCGATACCTATCAATATGTGGCGCGGGAACTGGGTGTGGAAATAGCAGGCCTGCAAATGGTCGCCTGCCATTTGTGGGATATAGTCGGCGCGCAGGCCGCGGGTTGCCAAGGTGCATTTGTCACCCGGCCAAACAATGCCATCCTCCCCGCCGAGGGGCTTCCCGCACCGGATATTACCGTTTCAGGTCTTGGCGAACTGGCCGATCATCTGGTCGCGCAATCATGAGGCGCCGCGGCTCAATGTCCGCTTAAAAAGAGATACTTGGAATATGACAACGCTTGGGCGTCATATTCCAAGCTTTGCCGGTCAGGATATTGCCCGGACAATTCCTCCATCTACACGCAAGGCCGCACCATTTATGGCCGATGACTTGGGGCTGCAGAGATAGGTGACAAAAGAGGCGATTTCTTGAGGATCGATCAGGCGCTCGATCAAGGATGTTGCCCGATTTTCCTGCATGAACTTCTTCTCTGCCTGATCATATGGCAAGTCCGGAAAAACATCCTGAACGAATTTTTCGACGCCTTCGGTCCGGGTTGATCCCGGCAGCACCGAATTGACCGTCACGTTCGTGCCTTTGGTAAGCTCGGCCAGGCTTCTGGATAGCGACAATTGCATGGTCTTCGTCGCGCTGTAATGGGCCATTTCCGGAGCCGGGTTCAATGCGGATTCGCTGGACATGAAAAGCACTTTGCCAGCGTTTCTGGCAAGCATTGCTTGCAGATAATGGCGGGTCAGTCTCACGCCGCTCATGATATTCACGTCAAACAGGCGTTGCCAGGACTCGTCGGTCTCGTCGAAAAAGCCGACAGCCTCGTAAATGCCGAGATTGTTGATCAGGATATCCACTTCGGCAAATTTCGCGACGGTTGTCTGACAGCCGTCGGGCGTTCCGTTGTCGGCCACAAGTTCGTTCAATTTGGCGTCGGCAACATCTTGTCTTATCGACTGGATCGCCGTGTCGACGCTCGCCTGTGTTCGGCCGTTGACAATAACGGTCGCCCCTTCAGCAGCGAGCGAGCGCGCTATCTCCAGACCGATCCCTCCGGTTGAAGCCGTGACCAGGGCGGTTTTATCATTGAGGTCCAAGTTCATCTTATATCTCTTTTCCGTTTATTGCGGAATGGGTTCCCGCTGTTGATGCATCGGATATGGAATATGGATTGTTGCGGATAAAGAGGCTTATAAACATTAGATAATTGCGTTAAATGCAATTATGCAAATAAATTCCCACGAACTTCTGACGTTTGTCACGGTCGTCGATTGCGGTCAGGTTGGCCTGGCTGCGCAAATGCTCGGCCAGCACCCGTCCAGTATAAGCCGGACACTGGCAAGGCTCGAGGAAAAGCTTGGCGTGACCTTGCTGGCCCGCACGACCAGGCGGCAGCAATTGACGGAGGAAGGTATCTTTTTCCTCGAGAAATCTCGGCTGGTGTTAAACGAGATGAAATCGGCGGAAGATCTCCTCAAGGATCGTGACGGAACACCCTCCGGGCGTCTGCGCGTCGATGCGGCCTCGCCGTTCATGTTGCATTGTGTTGTGCCGCACATTCCGCTTTTCTGCCAAAACTATCCGCAGATCGAGCTCGAGCTCACCAGCAGCGAAGGCAATATTGATCTGATCGAGCAGCGCACCGATGTCGCTTTGCGTATCGGCACCCTGAAGGATTCCGGGCTTCACGCGAGGTTGCTGGGCGTGTCGCAACTCCGGTTGCTGGCCAGTCCGGTTTATCTGTCTCGCAGAAATGCACCGCAAACGGTCGAGGAACTGGATCAGCATGACCTGATCGGTTTCACCCAACCCGAGAGCCTGAACAGCTGGCCGCTGAAATCGGCAAAGGGGGCCAAATGGAAGGTTGATCCCCGGACCAAAGCGTCGAGCGGTGAAACGATCAGACAACTCGCCCTGCACGGACAGGGTATCGCCTGTCTGGCCGACTTCATGACTCACGAAGATCAGCGGCAGGGCCGGTTGATCCCGGTCTTGGACGAACACACGATCCCGGATTGGCAAGAGGTGAGCGCGGTCTTTTATCGACAAACCGAACTGGCCTCCCGAATCCGTGTCTTCATTGATTTCATCGTCGAGAAAGCGGTTCAGTCAGGAGGGATGCGCCCCACTGGCGTTGGCGCGGACGATTCTTACAAGTCCGGAAGCCATTCATGAACCGTTACCAGATTCATAACGTCCGCCTTTGACCCAGCCGCGTTTATTGCACTCAGAGGCCCGCTTCTGCAGAATTGGTGCCCATCTTTGGCCGCTTTATCTTCGCGAAAATGGGATTTTTCCGGTGAATGTCTGAAATGGTGCGGTCGAGAAGACTCGAACTTCCACGGGGTATTAACCCCACAGCGACCTCAACGCTGCGCGTCTACCAATTCCGCCACGACCGCACAGTCACCAGCTTGGGACAGCTAAGTCCCGGGTAGGCGCGTGCCCTTAGCAAAGGGGTCTGCCAGCCGCAACAGATATTCGCCGCCTTCGCGATTGTCTGTTAACCGGCGGAGTGATTATGTCCCGCAAAAGCACAGGAACCGGTGCTTCCGCCAGTGCATCGAAGAAAATAGCGGCAAATGAAGCTGTTAACCTTCTATTGACCTTGTTCGCGCTGATCGAAGTCCGCTCTACCCTGACCCATGGACAGTGTGTTTTTCTTTATGCTCATGCTCGGTGCAACGCCGGACCGGCCCCCGGTCGAGGTCGCATCCAGCGCTACCCGCGTGCAGGCGATGGCGAGCGTCAGGATCTTGCGCGCTGAAGTGATCGATTTCGAAGCGCCGGTTGACCGGCGCGGCGTGCAGGTCGCGAGCGATGGCCGCAATATATTCCAGCTTGCCCCGATCCGTTCGACGGGCGAGATCGAAAGCAAGGATGGCCGGATGGTCCGGCTGCAGGAATTTCACTGATCCGGTCGAACGAGACGCTTATTCGCGGCTCTGGTCAGCCCATCCGACTTCCAGCTGGCTGGCGCCGCGTGGCACGTCGAGCTTGGCCTCGTTAAAATTTATTTTGGCACCGGGCGCGAGCGTTTGCGCCGGAGCCTTCATTTTCCAGCTGTAGACAATACGGCCGCCGGCATCGCGCAGGATCACCAGCATCGGCGGGATCGCCTCATCGTTGGTTGTCGGGTTGATGATCGTCCCGCTGGCGGCAAAATATTCGGTGCCGTCGGGCAGGGTCCGGCGATCCTGTTTCTGGCTCAGTTCGATGAGCAGAGGGGTTTCCTCGCTCGAGGCAAATTCATAGTTGGAAATCCACTGCGGCGGCCCGAAATAATAGAGAGTGGCACCCAGAGCCAGTACCAGGGCGGCAAAGGCAACGGCAGCCATGGTCCAGAGTTTCGCCGGATTGCGACGCGGTTTGAACGGTGGTTCGTGAGCGAAGCTGCTCTCGCCGGAGGCATAGCCCGGGGTGACAGAAATCGGTGGTGGCGGAGCCGAACGCGAGACCGGAGAGACGGGCGGGTTGGGCTCCCAGTCCTGCTCCGCTGCGGGTTCCGCCTTGGTAGCCGCCGGGGTTTGCACGGAAGCGCCTGCGTCGGCCAGTTCCCTTTCCGGAACCGGCGCTGTTTCGAGAATGGCGGGTTCCTGAAACCAGCTATGGCGACAGGACGCGCAGCGTACCGAACGACCATTGGGCCCAATGGCGCTGTCGGGTACGAGATAACGGGTTTTACAAGCCGGACAATTCAAAATCATGACGCCCCTCTAAACACGCCATGACGATAAACTGCAAGTGGCTGCTTGACCGATTTGAGACCGAATCGGGTTTTTCCGCGTTTTCCTGCGGAATCGATTGTCCTTGTCCGACAGCGGAGTTGATTTGGGGGGTGTTAACGGCCTATTGGTCGGGCGACCGGGCAATATTTCGCCGCGATATTGGAATGTAGAGCATAATGGACGAAATTGTTCGATTTGAAAATGTCGGTCTGCGCTACGGTGCGGGCGCGGAAACCTTGGCCGATCTCAATTTCACCCTGTTTCCCGGCAGCTTCTATTTTCTCACCGGCGCGTCCGGCGCAGGCAAAACTTCGCTGCTGAAACTTCTCTATCTGTCACAGCGCCCCAGCCGCGGCGTCATCCGGCTGTTTGGCGAAGATGCGGTGACCATGCCGCGCGAACGGCTGCCCGGCTTTCGCCGCCGGATTGGTGTGGTTTTTCAGGATTTCCGCCTCGTTCCGCATCTTTCGGCCTTTGACAATATCGCGCTTCCTCTGCGGGTTGCCGGCGTCCGCGAAAAGGATCTCGAGATCCCGGTCGCGGAAATGCTGGATTGGGTCGGTCTCGGTGATCGCGCCTCAGCCCGGCCGGCGACGCTTTCCGGTGGCGAACAACAGCGCGTGGCGATTGCCCGGGCGGTGATCGGCCGGCCGGAAATATTGGTGGCCGACGAACCGACCGGCAATGTCGATCCGGAAATGGCAATCCGCTTGCTGCAATTGTTCGAGGCGCTCAATACGCTCGGCACCACCATCGTGGTGGCGACCCATGATATCCACCTGCTCAGCAAGATTCCCGGCGCCCAGATGATGCGGCTGGAAAAAGGCATGCTCGCCGATCCGACCGGATCACTGCGCCACCCGCCGCGTTCCAAAGTCCAGCAGCAGTAGGACGCAGGGCCGATGTTCAAATTTTTCGCCATCCCCGGTCACGACCGGCGCCTGATCCCCGAAGGCCGCTTGTCCGGTCCGATGCCCTGGGTGATTGCGATCATGATTTTTCTCACGGTTTTGGCCGCCGCTGCCGGACTGGCGATGACGCGGGCGATTGGCGATGTGTCGGACGAACTGTCGAGCCGCGCGACGGTGCAGATTATCGAAGCCAATCCGGAAGTGCGTAGCCGACAGGCCGCTGCCGCTGCCGAACGATTGCGCGCCTTGCCGCTGATCGAAGAAGTGCGGGTGCTGCCCCCCGCGGAGATAGAAGCACTGATCGAACCGTGGCTCGGTACCCAGGATCTGGCTGACGATATTCCGCTGCCAGCTCTGATTGACGTAAAACTGGCCAAGGTTGCGACGGAAGCAGAATATCAGTCGCTGCGCGGCGCGCTGCAACCGGTCGCGCCGGGAGCCCGCGTGGAACCAAGCAGCGGCTATATCGCGCCGGTCATTGCACTGGTGCGGTCCCTGCAGTGGATCGCGTTCGGGCTGGTCGGCCTGCTGGCGCTGGCAACCGGCGCCGCCGTGATCATATCGGCGCGATCGGCGCTCAACACCCATACTGAAACCATTGCGGTCGTGCATTTGCTCGGCGGTACCGACCAGCAGATCAGCCGGTTGTTCCAGCGCCGCATCGCACTGGACGCCTTGCTCGGCGGCCTGATCGGACTGGTTGGCGGTACCGCGATCATCTGGCTGATCAGCATCCAGCTGACCGCGCTCGGCTCCGGGCTGGTCGAATCGGTCGGTCT
>JBALUX010000006.1:34864-52681 GCA_036963725.1 Parasphingorhabdus sp.
ACTGGTGGAGCTGGTTGATAATTGCCGCCATTCCGATATTGGGGATGTTCCTTGCCATGGTGACCGCCAAATTAACGGTTATCGGCGCCCTGAAAAAGATATTATAGCCCGCTGGATGATTTTGCGTCTCTTCTCTTTCCTGATCCTGCTCTGGATCATCGGCTTTGCCTGGTTTGCCATCGATTTGCCACGTCCGGCGGATGATGACGCCCATACCGGCTCTGTCGTCGTCCTCACCGGCGGCGCTGGCCGCATCGATCGGGCGCTGGATATACTCGAAGCAAAAACCGCCGGGCGTCTGTTGATCTCCGGCGTCGACCGCGACGTAAAGCCAGCGGAACTGGCCGCCGAATATGACCGGCCGGACGATTTGTTCGATTGCTGTATCGATCTCGGTTTCCAGGCCGTGGACACGCGCTCCAATGCCCTGGAAATAGCCCGCTGGGCCGCGCGGCGCGGCGACAAGTCGGTGCGTCTGGTAACGTCGGACTGGCACATGCGCCGGGCCCGACTGGAACTGGAAAGGGCAATGCCTTCGGACGTCCGCATATTATCCGACGCGGTGCAGACACGACCGTCACTGGGTACATTGTTCACCGAATATAACAAATATCTGATGCGCCGTCTGGCCGCTCTGGCAGGTGTCTGAGATGCTGGCCGTCATCCGTTCGCTGCTTTTCATGGCGGTCTTCTATGTCGGTTCGGTTCCGATCATAATCACCACATTTGCCAGTGCGTTTTTCTGGCCGAAGAGCATCTTCTATATGGCGCGATATTGGAGCCGTTATCATTATTTCTGCGCCCGGCTTATTCTGGGCATCCGGGTCGAGGTCAAGGGCGAGATCCGCAACGAGCCTCTGCTCTATGTGTTCAAGCATGAAAGCATGTTCGAAACCATCGATCTGCTGCGGATATTCGACAAGCCGGTGGTCATTGCCAAGAAAGAGCTTCTGGTCATTCCTTTATGGGGATGGGCTGCGACCAAACATGGCCTGCTCGGTATCGACCGCGATGGCGGCGGTGCAGCGATGCGGCAGATCATCAAGCAGGCCAAGAAAGCAGTGGCGGAAGGCCGCCCGATCGTGATCTTTGCAGAAGGCAGCCGCGCCCGTCACGGCGAGAAGCCCGAACTGCAGACAGGTTTTGCCGGCATCTACAAGCTGATGGGCATTCCGCTGGTACCGGTGGCGCTGAACAGCGGCCTCGTTTCTCCGCGCGATACATTTGTTCAGAAAAGCGGCGTGATCACCTATGAGGTGCAGCCTGAGATCGAACCCGGCCTCGATCGCGACGATATCCGCGACCGGGTGCACGCCGCGATCAACGTCCTGAACGACTAGTAGAACCCGGGCTGCCGGACTTAGGCCGGCCGCGCTAACCCGCCAAATATGGCGTGGCAGTCAGCGCCGCATCGCACCTGTCGCATCGATCATCAGTGCGGCCTCTGACCGACAGGGTTAAGTTGATTGACTTTCAGCCCAACGCTCATAGGGTGAAGTCATTGTTAAGTCTTGATTATCGACTCATCAGGAGTGGGGGCTCCCGATAAAACTCATCATGCTGATGAGACAACAACCCTGAATCGTAAGGCCTTTGTAAAAAGGTTGCCAAACGTCTCAGGGGGAACCGGAATGAACTTCGGGCATAAAATTGCCGCGTCAGCGATGCTGACCTTTTTCGCGATCGCGGTCGCGGTCAACTATTTCCAACCAGCGCCAGCCAATGCCAAAGTGGCTTATGCGACGGCAACAAATTACGGCTGTGGATCCTGTCATGTGGCAGGCGTTCCGACAAGCCGGGCAAGCCTGAATCCGTTCGGGCAGAAATATGCTCAATGCGGCTATCAGCTGAATTGCGCACTCGGCCAGACACCACCACAAGTGGTCCAACAGGCAAATCCCTATAGCCCGCCTCCCGGCAATTATCGGCCGCCCAGCACCCCGGCCAGCTTCGACCCAGGCAAGATCTGGCTGGTACAATTGCGCGAAAGCAACGGCAAGTCGGCTGACGTGATCTGGAAGTTCAGACCCAATTCCAATATTATCGACGCCACCATGTTCATCGATGGCCGACATCTCGATGATATCCTGACCTACGAAGGATATCGGAACGGGGCCGTGAGCTTTTTCAGTGCAAAACTGAACATGCGATACAGCGGCATCCCGTCATCGGACGCCAATCACATATTCAACGGAACCGTTGCCGGCGCCAATTTCGGACAAGGCGACAGCTGGACCGCTTCAATCTGGGAAGGCTGAACGATGAATCAGAAAATCGACATACAGGAACGGGGCGCGGGCATGAAAAAATCCAATCTGATTATGGCAATGGCGAAAGCAGGATCCTTTCTGGCCCTTGCGGCTGGGGCGAGTTTTCTGACGCCAGCGCCTGCTGAAGCGAACATCGGCTTTGCAAGGGATTCGGGACTTTCCTGTTCGGAATGTCACTCCACGCCGTCCAACCCCACAAAGCAGGCGCTGACCAGAACAGGAAGCCGTTTCAAGCTTTGCGTATATAATCCGACGCCCGGAACGCTGGATTGCAACACCCAGGCGATTTCAGATGCGGGCAATGCCAGCCGTACGGGTAATAGTTCATTATATACACAGCCCGTCGCAGCACCTTATCCTGCTCCTGTAGCCAACCCCGGCTATGGGCCTCCGGTAACCAACCCGGGCTATCAGCAACCGCTTAATCCGGGCTATGTTCAAACACCGCCAGCGTTATATCCCGGCGCAGTGCAGCCGGTGGGACCGGCGCCAGGGCCGAAAAAGAAAAGCAATGGTGTTCGCGATTTTCTGTTGGGGCTGCTTGGCGCTCCAGCAACGGCGGTCCAGAATCCGTCAACGCCTGGATATGTCCCGCCATCCAACTATGTCCCGCCGAGGACAAATTATACTCAGCCAGTGGCGGGCTATGACCCCGGTCAAAGATGGGTCATAGTCGAGCGACTGGGCAATGGCAGGGTCTTGGACTCCAATTGGACAAGACGTCCGGGCACCAATTATTTCGACGCCATTTACATGGACAGCTTCAATGGTGCACGCAGCAACGACGTTGTCATTTACGAGCAGTTTCGCAACGGCAATATCAATTTCAGACGCCAAAGCACCGGAACCATCTACAAGGGTATATTGTCACCGGATGGCAGAATGGTCCTTGGCGGCACAACCAACAAGAGCCGCGCCAATCTGACCTGGAGCGGCACCCAGTTCGACCGGTAATATTGCTACCAGCCTGCGGAGTACAGCGAGTCTGACATATGGTCAGGCTCGCTGTTCAGTATGCGATCCGTAGCCCTTTGCCACGGACGCCTGCAGACATCCGGGAAATCATCACGATTCCGTTCCGATCCGATTTGCCGCGATGGAAAATAGGTTCGGGAAATCAGTAACCGAGGATTTGATCGAGCTGACTGGATTGGCCATTTGTTGCCATATATTCGATTTTATCCTTGGCATCTTCAACGCTGCCGAGGCTCCACAGGCTTGCCAGTCTTTCCGCGTCTGAATAATCAAAGCCTGTGTCACCGAATGCGCATTTGTTCCCATCGCCGCGAGACATCGCAAGCGCGTCTGGAATATTTCGGCCAAGGCCCTTGAGGATTTTTTCGCCAATACCTATCTTGCCCTGCCAGATATCCACATTCCATAAATCGCCGATAAGTTTAGCATCGCAATAATAATATGGGGACCGGGCAAAGGCATCAAACGCCTGGTCTTCTGAATATTGGGCCAATGCCGGCGAGCTCGCTGCCAATGTCACGATCGAAGTGGATAGAAAGAGGCCGGCCGCAAAACTCTTCTGTCGCATATTCTTCATGTGCATAAACATTTGAAAATCCCCCAAAATTCCATTTCTTCAGGGCTATCAGACAGATGGAGTCGTGACCAATTTATTCTGCTGCTCAAATCTGGCCTGCCAGTATCTGGCGCAATTTGCTGGCATGGGAATGGCGGGTAGAAAGGCAGCAAAAGATCCGGACAGAATATCGTCTGGGTTGGTCGATCCACAGGCAAGCCTCAACAGGCCTTCAAACAGGGCCGTCGCATGCAATATTTCATCCGCGTCGAGCGTCGAGGGCAATATACGGATCTCGAAACTATGTTTCGCTTTGTCTTCCTTCGCTATGTTGAGCAGGTTGAAATCGCAATATTTTGAAAGTTTGACTTTGGTCAGCTCCGCTCGCGCATCGGGCCATGCCATCGCCAGAAATTCGGGGCTGTCGGTTAGTATCTGCAATTCCTTTGGCCAGGCTCCGAGACGGACGCAGTGCGGGTTTGAACCGACCAGCTGCTTCAGATCATCGCCAAACCTGGCCAGCAACCGGACCAGCCTTGCGATGGTCGCGGCCGAACAAACCGGGGCGGCGTCAAAATGAATATGGGTCGCACCTTCCCGGGGCAGCAGAAAACCCATTTCCCGGGCGCTATCCAGCAAATCGGCAAGACGTGTGTGATGATCGGAAACAATCGGTGCGGTTATGATCTCGCAAGGGCGTTGCCGTTCCCCCGGCAAAGGCGCGCAAATCGCTATCGACTGGCCACGATCATCGGAGACCTGGAACATTCCGGAACCATGAGAAACAATTTCCGTGTCGAACAGGCGAGCCAGCGGTTGCAGAACATCTTCAGGTGAATCATTCGGGTCACATTGCAACATGATCAAGCGCAACAACCGGCGATCGTCCGAGACTATGCGGCACCAGCCCGGCAAGGATGGCGCCCGCTTGTCGAAATCCGCTTGCAGCGTCAGGTCGTCGACAAAGCTGGCGATCCATTGCCCCTCGCTATTTGTCACCCGGAACCCGTGGGTCAGATTTTCAAAAGTCGGCCGGCCAGTAACTTTGCTCGGCTCCGATTGCGGATGGAAGAAGCGCTCGACCATATCTCCATTTTTTGCGGCAAGCGCTTTGGCCAGATCCTCGCGAGTCACATTGCGGGGCGCTGCGAGTTCAATTTCAAAACCGGTCTTCCAGTTTATGGCAATCGTCATTCATCATCACCCAGATTATTGCCTGTACCGGACCGGTCGATTGAGCCCCGCTTCGATAGCATCCATCATGCAGCACAATGACTGCTCCGGCATTGGCGGGCTTCCCTGTCCGGAAGCAGTTGCATGTTTCTGGGACAATAGCATTTATTTAAAATAGTTTACCGGCCAATCCGGGAAGCGGAGCATGACTGACTATCCGGTTCGGTCTGCCCTGCATCGCCATGCGACATCTACGGGAAATTACGTGGTTATCTGCTGTCGCTGGCAGGTTAGGGCAGTCAGGTATGGTGGGGATTATCGGGCACCAGATAATATTACCCTTTTCCCGCACTCTATATCCGGAGAAGATGATATGACCGAGCAAGAAACCCCCACAGTCCGCGAAGCCGTTGGCGTCTTTCAATCAGAGCGCGCGCTGCAGGCTGCCGTTGATGATCTGTTGTCGCACGGTTTCGACCGGTCGGAACTCAGTCTGCTCGCGCCGCTGTCATCCGTTGAAAAGGAATTGGGCCACGGTTTTACTTCGGTAAAGGAACTGGAAGATGATGCGGCGGTTCCGACCACAGCCTATGTCTCGACCGATGTGATCGGCGATGCAGAAGGCGGCGTGTTCGGCGGGTTTATCTATGTCGGCGCGCTGGCCACGCTCACTGCAGTGGTTGCGTCAGGCGGTGCCATTGGCGCGGCGATCATAGCAGCCGCTGCTGGTGGCATTGGCGGCGGTGCCATTGGCGGGGTATTGGCCAAGCTGATCGGACAGCATCACGCGGATTATGTCGAGGACCAGCTCGAACACGGCGGTTTGCTCCTGTGGGTGCGGACGTGGAATGCGGCTGACGAAAAACATGCCGTGGAAATTCTGGCCAGTCATAGCGGGACCGATGTTCACGTGCATGAACTTCCCGTCGCTCATGATGTTCTGGAAGATCGCTATGGCGGCGACACATTCGCCGGCGAGCTGCAGGCCTATCGCGGCGTGCCCTATTCCTCTCTGCCGGACGGAGAATATTATATCGCCGGTGAAGTCCTTCCGACCGAACGATGCGTCAAGGCAAGGATTGACCGGGATCTCTATCTCGAAACATTGCGGTCCGAAGCGAAAGAGCAAGGCTGGGATGTCGAAGCGCTGCTGGGCAATCCCGCCGGTGTATTTCAAACGCCGGCCAGGCTGCTGGCCACCGACCTGCCGGATCCAATCAAGGCCGATATTCTCAAGCGTTGGGCCTATGGCGAGAAACAGCTCGAAATCGCGTCGGATGACGGCATGAAGCCGGCCAAAAACGGCGACCGCCTTCAGGAAATCAATCTCGCGCTAGAGCGGCTGTAAGCGGCTCGGACATTCCGGTTCATCCCCGGTAACGGCTCGCTAGCGTCGCGCTTGCCGCCGCCCAAAAAGAATTGGCCCGGGTTTCCAGACAGGAAACCCGGGCCTTTCAACATGGAGCACTCATATTGGCGGAATGAGGGAGGGAGGCGTTCCCGGATTCCGCCCGATGTGCCCGGTTGATTACATCGCCTTTTTGAAGGCGGATTGCGTTTCATCGAGCGCTTTGTCGAATGCAGCGCGCGATGCGGATAATGCGTCACGCACCGCCGCCCATGATGCAGCGCCTGCCTTGTTCAGGTCTTTCAGCTTGGCGATGGCAATGTCCTCATTTTTCTCCAGCTTTGCGACGGCAGCATCTACTTCTGCCTTGCTGCTCGCCTGGAACGTCTTGGCCGTCTTCTTGACGCGTTCCATGGTTTTTTCCCAGGCGTCTTTCAGCGCCTCGATACGGACCTGAAAATAGGCTCTGTCTTTTTCGTACATTCCGGCCGCGGCATCAAAATAGGCCATGACATTATCTTCGAACCTGGCCCATTCGGCTTCCATATCCTTGCGGGCTTCGGCGGTTACCAACTCCCCGATTTCCTGATTCTCTGCAACCCACGCCTGATAGGCGTCACGGTTGGCCTTCATCTTGGCAATTGCTGCATCCGCCTTGGCGCGGGCATCTGCCTGCACATCCTGTGCCCGTGCCTCAAAATGGGCGACGGAGGCGTCGATTTCGTCGAGGCGGTTCTTGGCCCGTTCAATATAGCTGTGAAGATGGCTTTGATTGGTCATTGTAATTCTCCTTGGGGTTGGCTTCGGGGGGATCGGTTCTGGTTGATCAAGCGGCGCTTTTTGCGGTCGCCGGAGTCTCGGTTGATTTGCCAATGGCTGATGCCAGCATCACCAGTGTCCAGCCGGAGATGAGGATGTTGATTCCGGCGAGGACGCCGAGTGTCCAGAGCGCAGAAAATGGCAGCTGCCACCACAGCAATATGCCGACGGCAGCGGCCGCGATGCCATTGAACAACATCCAGCCCCAGCCGGTCAACGGGCGCATCTTGAAGGCAAATATGGCTTTCAGGATACCTTCGGCCAGAAACGCTGCGGCGACAAAGATGGTCAGGACGAAAACGGCTTCCAAAGGCCGTATCATAAGCATGATACCGGCCGCTAGCCAGAGAATGCCGACGAGCACGGCCAGCAGAATCCGGCTCCATTTGTGAAAGCTGAATGCCTGGATAATCTGGGCGGTTCCGGCGATCACCAGCAAAATGGCGACGCATATCGCTACGCCGAGACTGGTGATCAGCGGGAATATTATCGCGCCTGTACCGGCAAGGATCATGATGATCCCGGTCGCCATTATCCAGCCGCGACTGCTGGATATTTTCTCTTCGAAAACCGAAGAATCATCTTGGGTCGCGGTGGTCATGGTCTTTCTCCAGTTAGGGCATCGGTGGCGTTCAAAAAACTTGATCGTGGTCAATCCCGACTGTGTTGAAACCCGGATGGATCAAGTTCGTGGCGCCTGTTTAGGAACGGATATCACGGCCCAAAATCCGTAAATTCACCTAGATGATCGCGTGTCCTGTCGTTCTGCAGATCTGCGACTTCCAGACGGCCCGAAATGCATCCGGCCCCTTCCCTCCCGTGGAAATTACGTAGTTACAAATCGGCGTCCATATTGTCTGGAGGCACCACCCAAGGCGATCATGAAATTTCGCCACAAACATTTTCAAGGAGCCCATGGCATGAAAAAGACAATATCGACAATTAGCACTGCGCTGGCCCTTTCTCTCGCGGTTCAAGGCTGCACCCAGAAAGCAGAAAGTGGCGATCAGGCAGAATGCGCCACATCCGAAGAGGACGCGATGGCAGGCGCCCAGGAAAGCATGGATGCTGCGAAACATGACGCGAGCAAGGCGGCGCTGGAAGCCAATAATGCCGCAAAAATGTCGGTGACGGCAGCCAAGCTGGCGGTCTGTTCCGAAGCCCAGAAGGACAAAGAGGCTGCCGCCCAGATGGCAATCAACGCGGAGGCGGCTGCCAAACGCGCGCAAGCCAAGATTTTGATGGCCAATACCAAACTGGATCTCGCGGTGAATGAAAATGCCCGGAAAGCACAGGATCTGGTCGAAAAGGCCGTGGCTGCAACCAATGCAGCGGTGCTCGAAACCAACGCATCGCTAATGGCCGGACTGGAATCCGATACGGCCGCTGCAAAAGAGGCAGCCGACTCTGCGCAAAAGGCCGTGATCAAGGCTGCCGCTGCGACCGCCGATGCTAGCAAAGCCGCTCAGGTTGCGGCAAAGGAAACCTGGGAAAAAGAAATGCAGGAAGGCGGGGCAGACGAGTAAAAGTCTGACCTGACCAATCGGCTCACCAATAAGAGGAAATGCAGATGCAAGGATTTGTCGACAATATCGAAGCTTTGACGGAGGAGAATAATGACTTCCGCCGCGTGCTCTACACCGGTCATAATCTACAGCTGGTGCTGATGACGCTCCAGCCCGGTGACGAGATTGGAATGGAAGTACACGACGACCGCGACCAGTTCTTCCGGATCGAAGAGGGCAAAGGTCAGGTCTGGATCGATGGAAAAGCCAATGAAGTGAAAGCCGATGACGGCATCATCGTACCACAGGGTGCCAGCCATAATGTCGTGAATACCGGCAAGGAACCGCTTCGGCTTTACACCATCTACGGTCCGCCCGAGCATATCGACGGAACCGTTCATGCTACTGCGGCCGATGCGCAGAACGAGCATGAGCATTTTGACGGCAAGACGACAGAATAGCCCCTAAATCCATTTTCGATATCCGGATCGGATGACGGAGACTTTGCTATAGCCAGCAAATCATCCCCGTCATCCGATCCGGATATTAGCGGCCCATGTCGCGCTGGATGGTGCGGCTGGCCATGTAAAAGTGGAATACAGCCCATAGATACAGGCATTTGAACAGGATCATCGACCATTGCAGTCCCTCTGCATTGGCGGAATCACAAGCGGCTTGGGCAGCGACAGCCAGATTGCTTGCCTTGCACGCCTCCAGCGTCAGCGCCGGATCCAGCCCCGACAGGAAGGTCGCATTCAATATCGTCGACAGTCCGCCGATTAACGGTGGCCCGAGGCCATAGCCGAGCAAATTCACGATGAACAAGGTGACCGCTACCGATGTGGCTCTCATCCGGCTGTCGACCACGCCGCTCGGCACGGCATAGAGCGGGCAGAGATAGGTGTAGAGCAGCATCTGGCCGACCATCATCAGCGGCACAGCCAGCCACAGGGACTCCGCCAAATAGCCGACGACGTGCATCGGGATCACGCCCAGCAGCGCGAACATCGGTATGAATGCCAGTGCCTTGGGAAAACGCTCCGCATATTTGTCCGCCAGAAAACCCGACATATAGGTCCCGATCGACGCCATGACCGCCAGCGCCAATGCGACTTTGACCGAGGCGTCAAATATCGACAGTTCATGGGTGCGGATCAGGAAGGACACGAAAAACTGGCCGACGCCATAATTGACGAACGAGGCAATGGTGACACCCATGGTGACGTGCCAATAAGCCGGTTTGGTGGAAAGGATCTTCAATACCGCGCGAAACCCGACCTGTTCCCTGTTCTGCATTTCCGCCGGGTCGGTTTAGCCGCGAGGCGGTTCCTTGATCGTCATCTTCACGATCAGTGCGACAATGAGGCCCGGTACGCCGACAACCACGAACGCAACGCGCCAGGCTTCGATATTCTGCCAGTCCAGCGCATTGGCTGCCCAGGTCCAGTTCCAGCTGTTGAGCATTGCAGCGACCGTGGGGCCATCCAGGCTGCCGACAATGAAACCGCCAAAAACATAGGCGACCATGCCGCCGAGTGGAATTCCCAGCGCGTAGACCGAGACCGCGGTCGAGCGTTCCTTGGGAACGAAATAGTCAGCGATGATCGAATTGGCCGGTGGCGAGCAGCCGGCTTCGCCGATGCTGACGCCGATACGGAATATGAACAGCGCGATAAAGCTTGTCGCAAAGCCGCATAAAACGGTCATCAGGCTCCATAAAGCCACCGATCCGGCGATGATCCAGACCCGGTGATTCTTCTCGGAGAAACGCGCGATCGGGATGCCGACAAATGTATAGAGAATCGCAAAGGCCGGGCCACCGAGCAGCCCCATTTGCCAATCCTCGACCCCGAAGCTCTCCTTGATCGGCTCGGTCAATATGTTGATGATTGTGCGATCGATGAAATTGAAAATATAGACGGTGAGCAAAATTCCGAGGATATAATTGCGGTAGTTTTTGGTGCCATATCCCGTTTCCGGGCTGCCACCATTGTTGGAATGTGCGACTTCATTCGCAGTAGTTTCGGCCAAATTCAGACTCCTAACGTGTTTCCCAACTGATTGTTACCGCTGGGTATTCCCGCACCGTACCGAATTTAATGGCATTGTATATCCCATTGTAAAAGATGGCTGTCGATTCGCTCAGCACCAACGGCGTTTTTCTGAAGCTTGTTCGCCGCCGAAGGGCGCCGCCCAGAACAGTCCTGTCCGACCGACTGGACCCCGCCCTGCGGCGGGGAGCAGAGACGGGAGGCGCAAGAGGTGCAAAAATCCCTGAACCCGTCATCCAAATAGCGCTGTCCTACACCAAACTCGACCGGCTATTATCGCCAATGATCCTGCGCCTTGGGCAGGACGGGCTCTTTGACACTTTGGATGGAATTATCACGCTTGCTGCTGCTGCCGCCTGTTTTTAGCGGACCGGGTCGAGGGCAATCCGGAAGGTCACACTAGATGAGCGATCGCGGACCAACAAAGGCAAGAAATCTGCGACTTCGGGGCAAAGGTCGCGGAAAACAAAAGCGGCCAACGCTGTAAAGTTCCTGTCGGCTATCAATAACTACGCTCGCGCGGCGGCAGGCAATATCTCGGTGATGGCTTCGCGTCTTCGCGTCTTCGTGGCTTTGTGCGAGCCTGATCGCTTCGCTGCGACTAAAGGCCGTTAATCGTGGGTACGCCCAAAATCGGCGGCCGCATCGTCCTGGCCTTCTTCGATAATCCGGCGGCGAATCGCGCGAGTCTTGGTGAACAGGTCGAACAGTTCGTCGCCCTTGTCCCAGCGGATCGCGCGCTGCAGGGCGGAAAGGTCCTCGGAGAAGCGCTGCAACATTTCTAGCACCGCATCCTTGTTGGACAGGAACACATCGCGCCACATGGTCGGATCGGAAGCGGCGATCCGGGTAAAATCGCGGAAACCGCCAGCGGAATATTTGATCACCTCGCCGCGGGTCACATCTTCCAGATCGGAAGCGGTACCGACGATCGTATAGGCGATGAGATGCGGCAAATGGCTGGTCACGGCGAGCACAAGATCATGATGTTTGGCGTCCATGATCTCTACATTGGCGCCCAGCTTTTCCCAAAAGGCTTTGACTCGCTCGATATCGCCTTCGGCGGCACTTCCCGGCGGCGTGAGGATGCACCAGCGGTCCTGAAACAAGGTCGCAAAGCCGGCGTCCGGGCCGCTATTCTCGGTCCCGGCGACGGGGTGGGCCGGGATGATCCGCGCGCCGGGAAGCGCCTTGGCCAGAGCGGCCAGCACGCTTTCCTTGGATGATCCGACATCGCTGATGACGGCATCGTCCGGCAGGTCGTCTGCAATCTCGGCGGCAACATCTGCTATCACGCCTACCGGCACGCAGAGGATCACCAGATCGGCGTCGGTAACTGCTGCTCCGGCAGAGTCGCTGACATCGTTGCAGAAGCCCAGTTCGATGACTCGCGCCCGCACCGCCGGATCGGCATCATAGCCGGTGATCCGCGCAGCCGGCATGGTCTCGCGCACGGCATGGGCAATCGAGGAGCCGATCAGCCCGATGCCGATGATCGCGATATTGGCAAAAGGCAGCATCAGTCGGAGGCTTCCAGTATCTCGCGCAAGGCCTGGGCGACGCCGCGGGTTTCCTCTTCGGTGCCGATGGTGATTCGCAGGCCGTTGACCAGCCCCTGTCCGGGCAACCAGCGGACCGCATAGCCCTTGTCCATCAGCGCGCTATTGGCCTGTTCCGCGGTCACCTTGCCTTCGAACAGGACGAGCAGAAAATTGGTGTGGCTCGGCACGATCTTGAGGCCGTGATTGCCGAGCGCGCCCATTTCGTCGCTCAGCCATTGCCGCCACTTCGCATTATGCTCGCGGCTCTTGGTCACAAAGTCTTCGGAAGCCAGTGCGGCGACCGCGGCTTCCTGTCCCGCAGTGGTGACATTGAACGGCAGCCGGATCCGGTTCATCGCGCCGATGATATCGGCATGCGCATAGCCCCAGCCGATCCGTTCTGCAGCGAGTCCGTGAATCTTGGAAAAGGTGCGGGTGACAAGCACGTTGGGCTGGTTGCTGGCCAGATCCATAGCGCCGTCATCCTGCCCCTCGTCCATATATTCGGCATAGGCGGCATCGAGCACCAGTAGCACATGGCCGGGCAGGGCGGCGTGCAGGCGCGCGATCTCTGCGCGCGGTGTGAAGGTGCCGGTCGGATTATTGGGGTTGGCTATGAATATGACGCGCGTCTTGTCGTTCAGCTTGGCAAGGATCGCGTCGACATCGGTGCCATAATCCTGGTCATCGGCAACCACCGGCGTGCCGCCATAGCGTCGCGCCGCGATATCATAGACGGCAAAGCCATATTTGACGTAGATGATCTCGTCACCCGGCCCGCTGAAGGCATTGGCGGCGAGATGGAGCACATCGTCGGAACCGGTGCCGCAGATGATCCGCGCCGGATCGAGACCATGTTTTGCGGCAATCGCCTCCCGCAACTTGGTCGAGCCGGGATCGGGATAGCGATCGACCGAGCCGGAAGCGGCGTTCAGCGATTCCGCCGCCGCCGGGCTGCAGCCCAGCGGGTTCTCGTTGGCCGACAGCTTGACGATCTTCCGGCCATCCGCGCCGGTCGATTTGCCGGGCACATAAGGTGCAATGCCCATGATCCAGTCTTTAGGTTTTGGTCCGCTCATTGCCTTGGTCCGCTTGTCTGAAGATGTTCTGTGCCGCCGGACTAACCTTTGCGGCCTGTCAGTCAACAGCATTATCGTTTGACGCTCGGGATTTCGCCGCTTAGCTCGCATGTTGATGACTGAAGATGCACGTTTTGGATTGGATCAAAAGGTTCGCCTGCCGGGACCGCTGTCGCTGGACAGCGGAGCAGAGCTCGCGCCTGTCGATCTCGCCTATGAAACCTACGGCACGCTTAATGCGGACGCCAGCAACGCGATCCTGATCTGTCATGCGCTGACCGGCGATCAATATGTCGCCTCGAAACATCCGCTGACCGGCAAGGACGGCTGGTGGGTGCGGATGGTGGGTCCGGGCAAGCCGATCGACACCGACCGTCATTTTGTCATCTGTGCCAATGTGATCGGCAGCTGTCTGGGCAGTTCCGGGCCAGCGACGGTCAGTCCCGCGACCGACAAGCCCTGGGGCATGGATTTCCCGGTGCTGACGATCGCGGATATGGTGCGCGCGCAGGCCTTGCTGATCGATCATCTCGGCATAGAAAGGCTGCACGCTGTCGTTGGCGGCTCAATGGGCGGGATGCAGGCGGTAAGCTGGGCGGCGCTCTATCCGGAACGGGTCGCTTCGGCGGTGATCATCGCTTCGGCGGCCCGCCACAGCGCGCAGAATATCGCCTTTCACGAGGTCGGACGGCAGGCAATCATGGCCGATCCGCGCTGGCGTGGCGGGGCTTATTATGCGGATGATGATCCGCCGAGCAGCGGCCTTGCCGTCGCCCGGATGGCGGCGCATATCACCTATCTCTCGGAAGCCGGCCTGACCGAGAAATTCGGCCGCCGGCTGCAGGACCGGGAGGCCAAGACGTTCGGCTTCGATGCGGATTTCCAGGTGGAAAGCTATCTCCGCCATCAGGGGATCAGCTTTGTCGACCGCTTCGATGCCAACAGCTATCTCTACATCACCCGCGCCATGGACTATTTCGACCTCGCCGAAGCGCATGGCGGTGTGCTGGCCAATGCCTTTGCCGGCTCCAAGACCCGCTTCTGCCTGATCAGCTTCGATACCGACTGGCTCTACCCGACCAGCGAAAGCCGGACGATCGTCCACGCGCTCAACGCGGCGGGCGCGGAAGTGAGTTTCATGGAATTGTCGAGCCCCTTCGGTCATGACAGCTTCCTGCTGGAAAACCCGGAAATGAACCGGATCGTCGACGGCTTTCTGAAGGCGGGGGACAAGTGATGGGTGCGAAATTTGCCGTTCGTGCTGAGCTTGTCGAAGCACCCTCCGCTCTAGACACCCTTCGACAGGCTCAGGGCGAACGGGAGCGTGTATCGCCATGACCAAACTCCGCCCCGATCTGCAGATCATCGCCGATAATATCGCGCCCGGCAGCCGTGTCCTCGATATCGGTTGCGGCGACGGCGCATTGATGGCGGCGCTGCGCGATGAGAAAGGCTGCGATGCCCGCGGACTGGAGATCAATCCGGTCAATGTCGCCAGCGCGGTCGCCAAGGGCCTGTCGGTGGTGCAGGGCGATGCCGATACCGATCTTGCCGCCTATCCCGACGGCAGTTTCGACTATGCAATCCTCAGCCAGACGCTGCAGACCACCCACCGGCCCGATGTCATGCTCGACCAGCTACTGCGCATCGGCAAGCAGGCTTTTGTCAGCTTCCCCAATTTCGCCCATTGGCGGGTGCGTGGTTCGCTGATGTTCGGCGGCCGGATGCCGGTCACCCGCCTGATTCCGCAAAGCTGGTATGACACACCCAATATTCACCATGTCACGATCGACGATTTCCGCGCGCTGGTGCAGGACGGAAAATATAAGCAGGAAGGCCAGTGGTTCCTGAGCGGCGACAAGCAGACCGGGCGCGGCCTGGCGAACCTGCTGGCCGAACATGCGGTATTCTTGTTGCGGGGTTAGCTTTGTCATCCCAGTGAAGGCGGGGATCCAACCCAATGGCAGTGAGTTTCCGGAACTTGGTTTAGGCCCCAGCCTTCGCTGGGGTGACAAGAGTCATCTTGACATTGTACAACATTAGGTACAAGTAAAGCCCATCATGTTGATGGAAAATTTCTCGAAGGCCCGCGCCAATCTCAAGGCGCTGATGGATCGCGTCGTAGCGGACAAGATTCCCCTGAAAATTACCCGCCAAAATGGCGAGGCGGTGGTCATGATCTCCGAGAGTGAGTGGGCCGGTATGGAAGAAACTATTCATTTGCTGTCGTCACCAAAAAATGCCGAGCGCCTGCTGGAGTCGATAAGGCAACTAGATGCCGGAGAGGGATTCGAGCCTGAGCTTTTCAAGCAGTGAATGTATTATTCTCCGGGAAAAGCTGGCCGGAATATCGATATTTCCAGGAACATGATCCAAAGCTTTCCGAACGAATATATTCGCTGATAGAGGAATGTCGTCGAACGCCTTTCCGGGGTACCGGCAAGCCAGAACCGTTGCGCGGTCACCTGAAAGGCTGGTGGTCGCGGCGCATAAACCGCGAGCACCGCCTGGTCTATCGCGTCCGTGGCGAAGGGGCAGAGCAAGTGCTGGAAATAGCGCAATGCGGATATCATTATTGACTCGGACGGGTTCATAGTAATCACCGTCCTCCCGGCGAAGGCTGGGATTCAACCCGATGGAAGTGAAATTCGCGGATCAGATGACGGTGAAACCGAACCATCCTCTCCCATAGGGAGAGGCAAGTAAGACTTGGCCGACAGGCCTAGTCGCACTCGGTGAGGGGGTGGATCGTTCCGAGTTTCAAAACCCCTCACCGACTTTCGCTAATCAGCAAAGCTGATAAGCTTCAGTTGCCTCTCCCTATGGGAGAGGATGAAGGTTGATAAGACCCGATTTGGAGCGGTCTACCCTCGAAAATTTCCTAAAGGTTCATCGCCGACCGCAGGCTACCTTCACCCCCGCTGGACCTCGTCCAACCCAAACGCCGCCCATATAGCCAATCCACTCATCCCGGCCATTACTGCCAGCACCACTTCCCCGCCAAACCAGTTGGCCACCAGACTGAAAACCCCACCGGCCAGCAGCAGCAATCCGATGATCGTATTCGAAAGCGCGGTATAGGCGGCGCGGCTGTCCTTGTCGGCCATGTCGACGAGATGCGTTGACCGGCCGAGGCGCACGCCCTGATAGGCGATCATCAGGCCGAACAGCAGGACCGGCAATATATAGCCGCCGCTCAGCGTTCCGGCGAAGGCGAGCCAGCTGGTCACGGCCAATATGATCGCCGCCACCAATGCTGAGAAAGCTAGCACCTTGCGACTGGACCGGTCGGACAGGCGGCCCCAGACGAAGCTGCTGCACAGGCTGGCGAGGGCCGAAGCGAGCACCAGAAAGCCGAGCTTGTCATAGCCCTCACCGGCCTGGCTGCCGACGGCAATCATGAACGGCGGCGCCAATGCGGTGGCGGTCAACAGTCCGCGGGTGAGGATGAAGCGGACCAGTTGCGGATCATCGCGCAGATAGGTGAAATTGTGATACGCCTCCTTCAGCGCCGTTTTGCCGCCTTCCGTCGCGCCGGGCTCTTCTTTCAAGCTAGCGAACAACAAGGCGCTCAATATCCATGCCACGCCGGCCAAAAACAGGCCGCCGGTGACCAGCAGCATGCGGTCGACCAGATTGGAGGATAGAGCCAGCGCATAGACAATCACGCTCACCGAAGCGATTGAGCCCGCCAGCCCGGTTGCGGTGCCGCGCCGGGACTTGTCGATTGTCTTGCCGAGCACGTCCTTGTAGCAGACCGAGCATATGCTGCGCGCCAGCGCCAATATCGCCAGCGCGATGACAATCGCCCAGCCTGCTGCGACACCGGTCATGGTAATCGCGACAATTCCGATAGCGGCGGCCGAGAGGCCCTGAACCAGCGACCCGACTGCCCAGGCCCATTTGCGGCGCTGCAGCCGCCGAAGAAATCCGGCGGTCAAAAGCTGCGGTAGCAAAGCGCCTGCTTCCCTTACCGGCACCAGCAGCCCGATCAGCGCCACCGGTGCGCCGAGCGATGTCATCAGCCAGCTCAGCACCAGCTTCGGGTCAATCAGCCCGTCTGCACTTTTGGTCAGCGCCAGCGAGCCGACATGTTTGAAGAAATTGCCCGGTTCCTGGTTGCACGCGCTTTCCGGAATATCGGCGCAGACACGGCCTTCGTCGTCGATGGTGATCGCTTGAAAGGCTTTCTGGGTCGTGGTTCTGCTGGCCATGACCGGGAGTTACCGGATTAGCGTTCGCGTGTCGCGCTGAACTTTAGGTCAGGGTTTCGCTCTTCCTGATAGCCGACATCCCAGGCTGATTTGGCCAGAAACACCAGATTGCCGTCGCGATCCTTGGCGAGCGAACTCTGGTTGATATTGGCGAAGGCATCCACCGTCGCCTCGTCGCCGCTGATCCAGCGGGCGGTTTCGAATGGTGCCATTTCCAGATAGGCATCAACCTTATATTCCGCCTCCAGCCGCGACACCAAAACCTCGAGCTGTAATTGCCCGACCA
>JBALUX010000007.1:0-50875 GCA_036963725.1 Parasphingorhabdus sp.
CTTGAGCTTTCTCGAATCCGGTCGGGCCAACCCCAGTCGCGCAATGGTGCTGCGCCTCTCTGACGCGCTGCAACTGCCGCGACCGGCCGCCAATCAGGCGCTCAATGCAGCTGGCTTCGCGCCCGTCTATCCCAGTCTTTCCGACGACGCGCCGGAACTGGCTCCGGTCAATCAGGCGATCAGCGCGATGCTCGATCATCATGATCCTTTCCCCGGTTACGCCATTGATCGCCACTGGGATATCGTCAGCAGCAATCAGGGCGCGCAGATGATCCTCGCGCTGGCGAGCCCCGGCGGACCGGCCAATCTGATCGATATATTGATCAACTGCGCCGGCCTCGACCTGATCGAGAATTGGGACGAGGTTGCGGTGCTCTCCCTTTCGCGCCTGCGCACCGAGATACTGGAGCTGGGGGGAGACGAGCAATTGTCGGCGCTGGCCCGGCGGCTGGCGGAGCACGAGCGGGTCCGCAAGGCCGACATGGGATCGATCAATCTCAACCAAGCGGTGATCCCGACAGTCTTCCGGGTCGGCGAAAACCGTCTGTCGCTCTTCTCCGTCATCGCCCAGTTCGGATCGGTGCAGGATATCAAGGCGGGCGAGACACGGATCGAACTGATGTTCCCGATGGATGCGGAAACGGTTCAGTTTTTCGAAAGATAGCGGTTGGCATGGTCCGCCCTCGATCGATAGGGTGCGGAGAGGGAGAATTTTATGCGAGCGATGAAATGGATTTTGCTGCTGGGACTGTCGGGTCTTGCAGCCTGTGCCCCGGTGGCGTCAGATGAAAAAGCAGGCGGGTCTGGCGCTCAGGCGGCTGCCGGCGAGCAAGCCGCTGGCGATAGCGCAGCGCTTGCCGCCGCGCAGAAACAATTTCCTTCCTGGTTTGCCAATGTCGAACCGTTCCGGGTGATCGGCGAAGCGGATCAGAGCGTCTATTATGTCGGTACCGAGGGGCTGGGCATGTATTTCATCCCCACCAGCGCAGGCCATATCGTGATCGATGGCGGCATGCCGGGGCAGGGCAAGCAGGTTTGGGATAATATAAAGAAGCTCGGCTATGATCCGACCGATGTCAAAATCCTGCTCAACAGCCACGCGCATCTCGACCATAGCGGCGGTCTCGCCGAGCTTAAACAGCTCACCGGCGCGAAACTGCTCGCCAGCGAAGGCGACCGGTCGGCGCTGGAAGGCGGCTTTTATCTCGGCTCGGAGGATGACGCCTCGATGGGCGCGCCGCCGGTCAAGGTCGACCAGATCATCACCGACGGCGAAGTCGTGAAGCTTGGCGATGTCGCGCTCACCGCGCATCTGACGCCGGGCCACACCCGTGGGTGCACCTCATGGACGATGGATGTCGAACAGGGTGGCAAGAGCTACAAGACGCTGTTCTTCTGTTCCGCCTCGGTCGCCGCCAACCGGCTGGTGGGGCCGCCTCAATATGAAGGCATCGTCGAGGATTATCGCAAGACTTTCGCGCTGACCAGGGACTGGAAACCCGACGTCTTTCTGTCCAACCATCCGCAGTTTTTCGGCATGGCGGCCAAGCAGGAGAAACTCGCGGCTGGCGATCCTCTGGCCTTTGTCAATGACAGCGAATTTGCCGTCTTCATCGCGAAAATGGAACAGGCGTTCGAAGCGGCGCTGGAAAAGCAGACGCTGAAATATAATGCGATCATGAGCGATTGAGGGAATAGGAATGGCACAGGCAAAAGCGCTGATCGAGACATTCTGGGACCTTCAGGATGGCCATGATTATAGCAAGCTGATCCCTCTGTTCGCCGACGATGCGGTTTTCGAAGATCCGGTGATCGGCCGGGTCGAGGGTATTGAGGCGATCTCCGCGCTGCTGCACCATCTGACGAAAGAACTGGCGGACAAGAAGATGCATTTTGAAGTGCTGGAGATTGCCGGCGACGAACATGTCGCCTGGTCGCGCTGGCTGTGGAAGCGCCCCGATGGCGATATCGAGGGCGTCGGCCTGTACAGGGTCGCCGATGGCAAGCTCACCTCCTACCGCGACTGTTACGCGGTGCCGGAGAGCTGATCAGCCTTCGTCGATCCACTCGCTGCGCAACGGCTTGGCAGCGAGCGCCATCAGCACAGCGGCAATGACATAGAAGGTCAGCGAATAGAGCATCGAATAGCGCAAGCCCTCTTCGCCGTAGATCGGCATCAGCGCGTCGGACAGGGCGCCGAGGAAGAATATCCCGCCGCCGATACCGATCAGATTGTTGATCAGCAGGAACAGCGCCGAAGCCGTCGCGCGCGCGTCGGCCGGAACCAGATGCTGGACCGCCGAGAGGACGGGGCCGAGCCAGAAATAGGCCAGCGCCTGCGGGATCAGGAACAGGATGAAGGCGACGGTCGCCGAACCGCTCATGATACCGGCGGCGAACAGCGGCACCGCCAGCAGGAAAGCCGCTGCCGGCACCAGCCCATAAGCGGCCTTGTCCTTGCGCCCGAGCCAGTCGCCGATCATGCCGCCGCCGAGTACACCGGCGACCCCGCCGATCAGCAATATCGCGCCGAAGAATAGGGAAGTGTCGATCAGGCTGAGGCCAAAGCTACGCTGTAACAGGCTCGGCAGCCAGAAGGCGATGCCATACCCGAGCATCGAGCTGGAAGCCGCGCCAAAGGCGAGGAACCAGAAGGCCTTCTTCTTTGCCAGCAAGACCACGGTTCCCTTGAAGCTATAGGGAGCTACTGTTTGGTCTGCCGGCGCCGGAACCTTGATTTTGTCGCGCACAAAATATTTGAAGAACGGTGCGATCAAAACGCCCGCCAGCCCGACGACAAAGAAAGCCAGACGCCAGTCGACTGTGGCGGCGATATAGCCGCCAGCGATCACCCCGGTGGCTGAACCCAATGGAATGCCGAGCGAATAGATGGCCAGCGCCCGCGCGCGTTTCTCGCTCGGGAAATGGTCGGAGATCAGCGCGTAGGAAGGCGCAACGCCGCCCGCTTCGCCAATGCCGACGCCCAGCCGGGTCAGGAAGATCGACCAGAAACCCTGCGCCAGTCCGGTCAGCGCGGTAAAACCGCTCCAGATTGCCAGCGAGATGGTGATTACCCAGCTGCGGCTGGTCTTGTCCGCCACCCATGCCAGCGGCACGGCCAGCGTCGAATAGAGCAGGGCAAAGGCAATGCCGCCGAGCAGCCCCATCTGGGTATCGCTCAAGCCGAGATCGGCCTGGATCGGTCCTGCCAGGATCGCCAGAATCTGGCGGTCGACGAAATTGAAAATATAGACCAGCAGCAACATGCCGAGCGCGATATTGGGTGAAGTCGTCCGGCTTTTCATGCTCTGCTGCCCTGCTGTTTACTGTCCAAATTCGGCGTAGAAGCGGTCGACCGCTGCCAGCGCAGCCGGCTCGTCCAGCATCGGCGTGTGACCGCGATTTTCTATGTCCACGGCGCTGAAATTATCGGGATGCCGGCGTTTCATCTCGGCAACGGTAGCGGGGGAAAGTATATCTGACAACGCGCCCCGGATCACCAGCACGGGCAGGGCAGACAGCGTATCCCATATCGGCCAGAGGTCTGGCGGAATCACGGTTTGCTCGCTGCCCGACAGGCCTTCGGAAATCGCCGGGTCATAAGCGAAGCGGATTTTGCCATCGGGCATTTCTTCGCAAGTGTGCCGCGCAAAGGCCATCCAGTCCTGCGCGCCATAACCGATCATATTGTCGCTCTGGACCGCCTGACAATGGTCGGCGGCTTGCTGCCAGTCATCGAACACTGCCGGCTGGCCGACATAGGTCTGGATCCGGGCGAGGCCGCTTGCTTCCACCGCCGGTCCGATATCGTTCAAAATCAGGCTGCTGAAACGGTCAAGGGTCCTGGCCGCCATCATGATCGCCATCAGCCCGCCCATCGAGGTGCCGATCATGCCCATGGTGCCGAGCTTCAGCCCGTCAACCAGCGCAAACATGTCATCGACATAGACGGCAGGCGTGTAATTTTGCGGGTCAGGATCATATTCTGACCGTCCCCGGCCACGCTGGTCTGGGACAATCAGTTTATATTTCCCAGCCAGATGGTCGGCCAAAACTTCAAAATCGCCGCTGTTCCGGGTCAGTCCGTGCATCAGCAGCAGCGGCGGGCCTTCCCCGTCATAAATGCGGGCATAGAGGTCCAGCCGGTTGTCTGCGCTGCGGTAGACATGGTCGCGATAGGCAGGCGGACCGGATGATGCCGGCGCCGCCTGCCGATTGTCTTCAGCCATAATTTCGCGCCCTAGAACCGGACCTCGCCGGTAACAAAGATCCGTCGTGGATCGCCGAAAAAGCCTGTCAAAGTGCCTTCCAGCCCCAGCGTTGGGATGAAGGGTGAACCATTCTGGCCACCGGCTACGAAATTATAGCCCGCAACCTTGTAGCGCTTGTCGAACAGATTCTTGCCGTGGACGCCGATCGAGAAGCGATCGCTGTCATCATTGTAGACAAGGCTTGCGTCGACCAGCGAGAAGCCGTCCTGGTCGAGGAACGGATTGGGCGATTCAAACTGGCTGGCATCGCTGCGGAAGGATATGGAACTGTTCAGGTTCAATATCCCGCTGGCGACGGGCAGACCGAGATTGAAGCCGACGCTGCCGGTCCATTCCGGGGTGTTCTGGAACACACGCTGGTCAGCCACATCATTGCCGAAGGCATCGATGAACGTATTATATTTGGCGTCGAGATAGCCGATGGCCCAGTTGAAGTTGAAGCGGCTGCCGGCGCCGGCAAAATCCTTGCCGACCAGAGCCCGTCCTTCAAATTCAAAGCCGTTGACGTCGGCGCTGGCCGCGTTGGACGTGATACCGGCAAAGCTGTCGTTGATACCATCGCCGGTTGTATCGACTCCGACCGAGCCCGGGATCTGGACATCCTTATAGTCACCCTTGAACACGGCGACGCTGATATTCAGGCGGTTGTCGAGCAACGAGCTTTTCCAGCCCAGTTCATAGCTGTCGACGGTTTCCGGATCGAATTGCAGGAAGTCGAAAATTTCAGCGGCGGAAACCGTGCCGTCGAGATTGAAATCCGGGGTCGCGCTGGTCTGGCCGCGCGGATCAAATCCGCCGCCCTTGAAGCCGCGCGAGTAGGTGAAATAGATATTGTTATTCTCGTCCGGTTTCCAGCTGACCGAGGCCCGCGGCGTGAATTCCTTGAACGTGTCGCTGCCGTTAAAGTCGGAGGTCACGGCAATCGGGATGCCATCGCCGTCGAACTGGTCGGAGAGGCCGCCGATGAACGTGGTGCGCAGGATACGCGAGCTGCGCTTGTCATTGGTATAGCGGCCACCGACAGACAGGCTGAGATGATCGGAAACATCATAGGTGAAATCGCCGAATATCGACCAGGTTTTGGTATCGACATCGCCGAGCGTCTGGGCATTGAGGCCGGGCAAACCGATAAGAGTGCCGGTTGTTCCCAATAGAACGTCGAATACATTGAATGCGCTGGCATCGAGATAATAGGCACCGAGCACGCCGTTAAGCTTGTCGCTCTCGTAAAGAATCTGGAATTCCTGACTGAGCTGATCATTTTTATAAATGACCGGGACATCAAGATCCGCCGAAGGCAGGCTGTCAAAGTCGATATTGGAAGCAGAACTGTCTTTGCGGTAAGCGGTGATGCTTTTCAGGGTGATATTGTCCGACACAGGCGCTTCGATCAGCAACGCGCCGCCATAAGCTTCGACCAGCTGATCCGGAACGGTCAGACCTGCTCTCGTGTCATAGACATCGTCGAGAACCGGCGCGCCGGTCAGCAGGCTCGGGATCAGGCGATGGCCCTGACGCGGGTCGCTTTCGTCGCGGACATAGTCGCCGGACAGACGGACAAAGATACCGTCATTGTCATATTCGATGCTGCCGCGTGTGGCCCAGACATCCTTGTTGTAATTTTCGACACCGGGCTGGACGAGATTGTCGCCGAAGCCACCGCGGCTGAGCCGCGCGCCGCTGGCGCCGATGCGCAGATTGTCGGTAAGCGGCGCGGAAGCGGTCACCACCAGATCTGCCTGGTCATAAGAGCCATAGGTTCCGCGAATCTTCACCGCAACATCGTCCGGTAGGCGCTTGGACACATATTTGATCGCGCCGCCAATGGTGTTGCGGCCGTAGAGCGTGCCCTGTGGTCCGCGCAACACTTCGATCCGCTCGACATCGTAAATATCCAGAACCGAAGCCTGCGGCCGGTTGAGATAGACGTCGTCGACATAGAGGCCGACACCGGCTTCAAAGCCAGCGACCGGATCCTGCTGGCCGACGCCGCGGATGAAGGCGGTGAGTGTGGTATTGGTTCCCCGCGAAACTTCCAGTGTCAGATTCGGCACGTCCTGGCCAATTTCGGTAATGTCCTGAACGCCGGTGGCGGCAAGCTCGTCGCCGCTGATCGATGTGATCGAGAGCGGCACGTCGACCAGCCGCTCTTCGCGGCGACGGGCAGTGACGATGATCACGCCGTCACCGGTGCCTTGGCTGGCCGATTCGGACGTCTGCGCATTGGCGGTGGCAGGAGCGATGAGACCGCCCGCCAGACCTGTGATGATCGCTGCATAACTAACGGTGTGCTGGAATTTCATGAAAGCATCCTCCTTGAATATCTGCCTGGCATTTCCAGGTCGTTGGCCGCTCTATATTGAAAGTTGAACCATTATTCAACTTAGAAATTTGCTTATCCGGTAAAATGCGGTTAGCCGTGACATTATGGCCACTGAATATAGCGAACATATTGAGTCTAAAGACAAACAGCCGCGTACCGCGCGCGGGCTGAAGACCAAGCGCAAATTGCTCGACGCGGCGGCGCTGGAATTTGGCGAAAAGGGCTTTCACGAAGCCTCGATCACCGGGATTACCCAGCGGGCAGGCACCGCGCTCGGCAGCTTCTACACCTATTTCGATTCGAAGGACGAGCTGTTCAGCGCCCTGGTCAAGGACATGAGCGCGCGGGTGAAGACCCACGCCGCTGGTGCAATGACCGAATGGCAGGACGCGCTGGAGCGGGAGAAGCAGGCGCTAGAGGCTTTCATGACCTTCGCCCGCGAGCATAAGGAAATCTATCGAATCATCGACGAAGCCGAATTTGTTGATCCGGCCAGCTACCGGTCACATTATGAAGAAACGGCGGCACGGATTTACGAAAGGCTGCAGGAAGGCAGCAGCGCCGGAGACTTGCGTGGCGGATTGGAAGAGGCGCACGCCTGGGCGATCATGGGGATGAACGTCTTTCTCGGCCTGCGCTATGGAATCTGGTCGGAAGAAAAGTCGCCCAGCGAAATTGCCGAGCTGGCCAACAGTCTGTTGGCAAAAGGTATCGCGAAAAAGCGCTAGTCCCTCATATCGGGATATCCACACCGGCGAGGGGCTTGCCACCGCCGGTGCGTTGCTGTTCCATTCGGCCTATTTCGCCATCCAGGCTTCAAGATTCTCGTGGAAATAGCGGACCCGCCGTTCCTGCCAGGCGAGATAGTCACGCTCGTAGCCGCGCGAGCGCAGACCGCGTTGCTGGACTTCCCAGACCTCCACATCCTGATCGATACCCGGGCCCATCGAGACGTCCTCGACCGTGCCCTGGATGTGCGGTGCCGGCACGGACGTGTCGACCCACTCGGCCATGCTCTGCGAATAATAGCGGTCGGTGCCTTCTGGGAAGAGCGTCATATACCACATGTCGAAATAGCATTTCTGCGGATCGCTCTCGTGCGGCCGGGCGCGCAGCCAGATATTGCCGTCCGGCTTCAGGCTGAAGGACAGGTTCGGGAAGATCGTGTAATGCCAGTGATCGGTCAGCTGCGAGTCCTGATAGGCAGAGAAGTCGAAGCCTTTTTCCGCGCCCAGTTCGCGCTTGGCCTTCTGCAGCGCCAGCCGGATCTCGCCGGTCTTTCCCTGCCGGTAATCATCGGGATTGAGGCCCCAAAATTCCAGTTCCTCGGCCAGTTGCTCCAATGTTTCCTTTTCGCCGCCGCGCAGATTCTTGGTCGGTCCGGCGCCGGGCATGATCATATGCGCATGGCCTTCCGGATAGAGATCGAATTTGCAGTGATGGTGCGAATATTCCATCACGAACTTCGTCTGCGGATGGACGAAAGGCACGTGATAGCTTTCGTTGAAATTGTCCTGGATCAGCTTCCAGTTGAAATTGCCCTCGACCGTGACCCAGTGGGTCCGCTTCATCTTGTCCATCGGGTAGGTTTCGATCTGCTCGGCTATCGGTCCGAGATATTCGCGCAGGCCAACGGCATTCTCGTCCATGTTGATCCAGATGAATCCGGCCCAGACCGTGCACTGCACAGGCTTGAGATTGAGCTTGCCGCAGGGAGATCCCTGCAGAAAGTCGGCCTCGTCGGGCACCGCCTTCAGATTGCCGGTAAACTCATAGGCCCAGCCATGATAGGGGCAGGTCAGTCTTTTGCCGCGGGCATTGCCCTGTTCACCGGTCACCAGCGGCATCCCGCGGTGCTGGCAGACATTGTAAAAGGCCCGGGTCTCGCCATCCTCGCCGAGGATACAGACAATGGTTTCCGGCCCGAAATCGGCGGTGATCCAGTCGCCGGCCTTTTGCAGCTGGTCCGCGACACCGGCTATCTGCCAGGTCTTGGTCCAGATCGTGTCCCATTCCTTGTCGGCCCATTCCTGCGAATAATAGCGGTCAGGCGTAATCGGCGTGTTGCGGAATTCGGGATCGCGCAGTTTTTCGGTCGCGGCCTTCAGCGAGGCGGCGGAGCGGTCTGCGGTGACGACGTCGGACATGGTGCTATCTCCTAAAATATTCCTGTTCTGGGCTTATAATATCATATGCGGGCTATCGGGCGAAATGGGCGTAGGACGGATCCTCTTCGCCGCGGACGCCGAAACTGTAATCGGGCATGTCGGCGCGGTCCCAGATATCGGTCGACGGACTGATGCTGCTCCAGTCATAGACAGCACCGCGATGGGCCATGCGCCATTCACCGTCCCGCCGCTCGAAACGGTCGAGATAACGGCCGGCGGCAATCATGAAATTGTCGCTGCCGTCCTCGGCCGGGATTGCGTGATGGGCGATGAAATAGCTTTCGCCATAAGCGGTGTCGCCATCCAGCTGGATCAGGACATTGCCGACCATATGCTGGGTGCGGTGCATACCCGACAGGACCTCCATCACCCAGGGGGTGAAATCTTTCGCGCTGCCCTTGTAGCTGCCGTGGTCATCGGTCGCATCGGGATGGAAGAGTTCGTCGACCAGCCCGGCGTCGCAGCGGTCGATCGCCCGCGCCATGCGATGCACCAGTTCGGTGCAGTCCTGCTTGTCGAGCATATCGGAGATGCGCTGCTCGCGCGAGCGCGCTATTGGCGTTTCGGCTGAAGTCATGTTCCAGTCTCCCCTTTTTAACGGCATGGCGACCCGCAGGGACCGCCATGCCTTTGTCCGTGTGCCGTTTAGAAGCGTATCGTGCCCTGCAGGGTCACCGTCCGCGGGAAGGCGCCATAGCCGATATTGTCGCCCGGTATCGCCGCCGCCGTTCCGGTTCCCGAGCCGGTGGAAGGGGCGGTGCCACCGCCGGTGAAGTAGAATTTGTTGGTCAGATTCTTGCCGATCAGGGCCAGTTGCCAGCTATCGTCCGCCGCGCCGATGCGTAGGCCGGCATCCAGAATGGCGTAGGAGTTCTGCTTCGTGCCCGGGTCGCCAAAGCTCGAAGCGATATAGGAGTCGCTATAGCGCATATCGATATTGGTGCCGAATTTCAGATCGGACGACACTTCGGTCTCGTAGGAGACACCGATGGTGCCGGTCCAGTCCGGCGCCGCCGATGTGGGCGAGCCGCTGAGATCCTGCGACGGCACGCCACCGACCACCAGCGAGCAACCCGCGGCAATCGACTGGCCGCCATAGCAAGGCGCGATAAAATCTTCATAGCGCGCTTCATTATAGTTCAGATTGCCGCGCAGACGGAGGCCGGGGATCGAATAAGGCGCATATTCCAGCTCCAGTTCGACGCCTTCGCTGCGCGCGCTGCCGGCATTATAGGTGATATAGGCAAAAATCGCGCTGTTGAAGAAATCGACCTGCAGATCGGTATATTTATAATTATAATAGGTCAGATTGGCCTGCAGCTGGTTGTCGGCCAGATTGGACTTGATGCCGATTTCATAGCCCTTGCCCTTTTCCGGGTTGAAGGTGAGATCGCCTTCCGGATCGGGAGACAGGGCCGAGTTGATCGCGCTGTTCGAGAAACCACCCGATTTATAGGCGACGCGATAGGCGCCGTAGAGCATGATATCGTCGGTCGGTTTCCACCGCAGGGTGAAATCCGGTGACCAGTCGTTGAACGTCTGGTCGCCGTAGATCGTGCCGTTCACCGCCGCGCTTGCCGGCAGGAAAAGCCCCTGCAGCCCGGCATTGACATAAGGCTGGCGAAAGCTGCTTTCCTTGGTTTCGTGGATATAGCGAACGCCGCCTGTGGCCTCCAGCGTCGGCGTGATCTGCCACATTGCCTGACCATAGCCGGACAGGGTCTCGCCCTCGGTTTCCGATTCTTTGGAATAGGCGACATAGCGGTTCTGCGCCGAAGCGGTCGAATCTTCCAGATTGGCGAACATCACCGCCTGGTAGAAGTTGCGCTTGGTCTTCTGGTACAGGGCGCCAACCATCAGATTCACCGGCGCGTCGAAATCGGTCAGCGCACGCAGTTCCTGGCTGAAGGCGTGATAGGTGGCATCTTCCGTTGCCCAGACGCCGGCGCTCAGAAAGTCGCAGTCGCAGGCGAACTTGTTGTTGTTCCAGTTGTAATTGGTGATCGAGCTGATCGTCACATTGTCGAGCGCATATTCGAGAGATCCAGTCGCTGCCCAGCTTTTATATTTATTGTAGAGCGCGCCGTCATCGCGGGCGAAGGGATAGTCCTGCGCAATGTCGAGCGGAAAATCATTCTGGTGGGTGACGAAGCCGCCGTCGCACGGATAATTGGGGGCATTGGCGGTCTGGCCCGTCGGGCAATTGGTGGCGACATAGTTCCAGCCATTGCCGACCGTGCGGTTATAACTACCGGAGACCTTGAGCTTGGCGGTCAGGCGGTCGTCCGGTTCATATTTCAGCGTCACCCGGCCGATCAGCTCGCGCTCCTGCGGTGCTTTCGTTGCCGCCGGTGCCGCCGTGTGCGGGTTGGTGTCGCCGGTGGCGACATCCAGCGTCGGATAATCGATCGTCTGCTGCTGATTTTTATAATAGCCACCCCACATGCGCGAGCCGCGAACGGCCACCCGCACGCCCAGCGTGTCGGTCAGCGGTTCGGAGATAATCGCTTCGGCAAAGGCGCGCTCGGCGGCAAATTCATAGCCGACCCGGCCGATATATTCCGGATCCAGACCCGGATCGGCGGTGGTCAGGGAAATCACGCCGGCGGTCGCATTCTTGCCGAAGAACAGCGACTGCGGGCCCTTCAGCACCTCGACCCGCGCGAGGTCGAAAAAGCCCTCGTTGATGATCCGGCCCTGGCCGTAATAGACGCTGTCGACAACGATCGCGACCGACTGTTCGATACCGATCGAGGTGGCCGACGAACCGATCCCGCGCAAGGTCAGCTGTGCGCCGGCGCCATTGGAGGCGCGGGCAATGGTAAAGTTCGGAGTCGCCGCGGCGATCTTCTCAAGGCTGCTCAAATCACGCTGTTGAATTTCCTCGGCGGTGATAGCCTGCACCGATACCGGAATCGACTGGACCGTTTCCTCGCGCCGACGGGCGGTCACGACGATCGCCTGAAGCCCGCCCGACTGTTCCCTGATTTCCGCTTCGGGCGAGTCGGCTGATTCGACAGCGGCCTGATTCAATATCGATGGGGCGAGGCTGTTACCGGCCTGGATTGCAACGGAGCCGTTTTGTGCCTGTGCACCGGCGCCCGGTGCTGCTGCTTGCCCGTAGGCCGCTGTTGGTGCTGCCAACATGGCCGCCACGATGGATGTTCCATAAAGTAAATCTGCACGCAAAGCGGTTTTCGCCATTCCGATATCCTCCACAATTTTTTGGTGCGCTTTTGCGCTTGGTAGGAAGGTATCTGACTGTAAATATTTTGCGCCTAGCAAAAATGACCTAACAAAATAAGCAGCCAGTAAGCCAGACAACAGGTATCCATCGTTACTTGGTCAAGTAAGGAGGCACTATTATTCTTGATAGGTGCTATATTGAAGAGTTGGCAACGGGGCCGGCTTTTCCCGGCTCTCTGGAGCGACGCCGCAAGTGGTCCGGCGAGGGGCAGTATCACCGCATAACGGCTTCCTCGCGATTTTGTCCAATCGGAACAGGCTCAATATGACGTGTGTTAGTCATCGATTGCCGATCAATGCTGACCTGTTTTGCGACAGCGGCCTTAGGCCATTGCTGCATTTTACGTGCTTATTGCAAGTCATTCGCAACTAATATAGGGGTGCGGCCAGTTAGCCATGTCAATCAACGCCACTTCTCTGTCACGCCTGCTGCTTGCAGAACGCCAATCACTGCTCCGACAGGTGACCCGCCTTGTCGGACGCGATAGTGCCGAAGACGTCGCGCAGAAATTATGGTTGAAAATCCAGTCCGTTCGGGACGATCCACCGATTATCAATAAACATGCCTATCTCCGGCGGCTTGCCCATAATATTGCCGTTGATCATATAAAAGGCGACCGGCGGAAGACAGATGTGGCCCAGCATGCGGAAGCTTTGCTGTGGGGGCAGGATCATGAGCCGGGGCCGGACCGCATTGTGGAATCGCGGGAAACGCTGCAGCGGGTGCGGGATGCCCTGGCCAGTCTTCCCGAGCCGACGCGCACAATATTGCACCTCACCCGCATGGAAGGACTGACCCAGCGGGAAACCGCAGAGCGAGTCGGGGTGAGTTCGACCACGGTCGAAAATCACCTGCGGCGGGCGCTGCGCGATCTTGCTCAGGTCCGGGACGGTGATCCGGCCGGCGAATAATATTCCGCCTTTCTGCTTGGGAAAAAGGCGCCGGCAGGCGTCTACTCTTATAGGGCCGCCGTAACCGGCGCCATTCGGACCAATTTGCACCATGAACATGAAGAAACAGGCCATATCACCATCTCCCTCCAGCGAGCAGAACCCGCAGGCCGACCTTGGCGAGCGGGCGCGATACTGGATCGTCCGGCTCGCTTCGAAGGAAATGAGCCGGCGGGAACTGGAAGATCTGGAAGCATGGCTGGCAGAGCATGAAAGCCATGGCGCCGCCTTTGCCCGCGAACGCGCGCTCTGGCAGGATCTGGACATGGTTGCCGAGGGACCGGCCAGCCGCCCGATGCCGGTCGCGGGGATACGCCCGAAGCCGCTGCAAAAAAGGCCGCGCCTGTCGCGCCGCCGTCTGGTGCGCGCCCTGCCTCTGGCGCTGGCCGCCTGTTTCATCGCGCTCTTCTACGGCCCGGTCTTGCTGCTGGAAATGCAGTCCGATTTCCGCACGGCTGCCGGCGAGACGCGCAGCATCGCGCTGTCGGACGGGTCGACCGTCATGCTCGACAGCGCCAGCGCCATTGCCGTGGATATGCAGGGGCGGAACCGGACCATCCGCTTGCTGGAGGGCCGCGCATGGTTTGACGTCCGGCATGAGTCCCGCCCGTTTCTGGTGGAAGCGATGGACGGGGTGACGCGCGATATCGGCACCGCCTTCGAGGTGATGGAGCAGGATGGAAGCGTCCAGGTTTCCGTTACCGAAGGTGCCGTCGAGGTGCAGGGTCGAGCCCGCGGTACGGTGTATATGCTGAAAGCGGGAGAACGGGCGCGCTATTCCGATAGCGGCGTCGTGCCGCTGCCCTCCCGACCCGTCTCGGCGATGGCGTCATGGCGCAAGGGGGAATTGCTGCTCGACCAGCAGCCTGTCGACGAGGCCATTCAGCAGATTGCCCGCTATCGCGCTGCGCCGGTCTGGCTATGGGGCGATTTTGACGATCTGCCGACGGTGAGCGGTGTGTTCCTGATTGCCCGTCCGGACGAAGCGCTGGCGACCATTGCCCGGATGCGCAGCCTGGAGCGGGTGGAATTGCCCGGCGGCGCGCTGCTGCTCCGCCGCAAGGAAAAATAATTTTCTCCGGAGCGTTGGGAAAATTGCTTCGGCATCAGTCTACCTTTTGACAGTTTGTGCGATTGACTCGCATTAGCGATAACGGGACGCCTAACCAATGGTGTCTTGATGCTCTGAAGGGATTGCAAGACGATGATTTCGAAAAATGGCCGTGACAGACGGACGATCAATATTGTGCGGCATATGATGCTGGCCGGTACCGCGCTGAACTTCGTGATGCCGGTGGCGGCTGTCGCGCAGGACCAGACCACGGCAGCCGAGGATATGCGGCATGATTTCGATATCGCCGCCCAGACGCTGCGCGGCGCGCTGCGGCAGGTCATGCAACAGGGCAATATCCAGGTCGGTTTTGAAGCCAGCGAAGTCGATGGCAAGCGCTCGGCCGCCGTATCGGGCAATATGGATGTGAACAGCGCCCTGTCCGCTCTGCTCGCAGGCTCGGGCCTGACCTATCGGCGGCTCACCAACGGCTCGGTGGTGATCGTACCGGCCATTGCAGAGGAGGATGGCACGGTTCAGCTTCCTACCCTCAAGGTAGAGGGTGCCAGCGGAACCGCGGGCAGCGGCGGCACGTCCGGACGCGGCAACGGCGTCGCTTCGCGCGACGCACCCTATCGCAGCGCGGCCTCGACCGCCCATATCTCGGCCGAGCAGATTCAGCAGAACCGTGGCACCTCGCCGGGCGATTTCCTGCGCGGGGTTGCCGGTGTCCTGAACGGCGACAATCGCAACTCCGGCGCGCTGGACGTGAATATTCGCGGGATGCAGGGGATGGACCGCGTGCCGGTGGTGATTGACGGGTCGCTGCAGCAGTCGACCGTCTATCGCGGCTATTCCGGCGTCGCCGGACGGACCTATCTCGACCCCGATCTGGTCGGCAGTATCACGATCGAAAAAGGGCCTAGCGCGGCTGCAGACGGCGTCGGGGCCACCGGCGGCGTGGTGCGGGCGAACACACTTAGCGCCAATGATCTGGTGGCCGAAGACAAGAATTTCGGCATTCGGTTCAAGGCGGGTTTGCAGGGCAATAATGTCGATATACCGGCGGTGGGCACGCTCGGTACCGGCAACGGGTCCGACGAGCGTTATGCCCGGCCCGACATGCTGGACCTGAACGGCTATAATTTCAGTATCGCCACCGCGTATCGCTCGGATGCGTTTGATCTTGTCGGGGCTGTTGCGCGCCGCAAGACCGGCAATTATTTCGGCGGCGAACATGGTGAGGTGCCCGCAGGCAGCCGCCGCTACCAGTATGGCGAGGAAGTGCTCAGTAGCTCGCAGGATAACACATCAATCTTGCTACGCACCGTGATCCGGCCCAACGACGATCTCGCTCTGGATCTGTCCTATATGCGCTACGAGAGTGATTTCGGCGAAATGATGCCGTCACAGATCGTCCGTTTCGATGGCGCTTTGCAAGCGCCGCTCAGCCGCACCACCGTCGACACCTATACCGGGCGGGTCCGCTGGGATCCCGCCGACAATGACATTATCGACCTCCATCTCGACAGCTGGGCAACGGATAATTTCACCAGCATCGAAACGCTCTATCGCTTCGAACTGCCCAACGGGACGGTGCTCAACGACGATGCCGCTTTCCAGAGCCAGTCCAATCGCTGGGGCTTGCGGCTCTGGAACGATTCCCGCTTTGAGACCGGGATCGGCGCGCTGGCGCTTAGCTATGGCGGTTCTTACACCCGCGAACGCCTGAAGCCGCCGACGGGATGGGAGGATTACAAGGGCAACTCGGGTTATAGCGACTTCGTCGAACCCCGCGACGGCTGGCGCAATGAGTATAGCGCCTATATTTCGAGCGAGCTCAAGCCGGCTGACTGGCTCACGTTCAATGCAGCGATGCGCTATACAAAGGTTAAATCGCACGACAACAATCTGGTCGATGTTTCTACCGGATCGTCCGAGGACCGGGACAGTGCGACTGGCTATAATGACGAGAATAACAGCGGTTTCTCGCCGATTGCCTCGGTCATTGTGGAGCCGCTGCCCGGATTGCAGTTTTTCGCCCGCTATGCCGAAGCGATCCGCGCGCCGAGCCTGTTTGAATCGACGTCCGGCTTCTCTTTCTATCCCGATCCGGACAATCCGGCACGCGCCGAGCGGTCGCGCAACAGCGAGATCGGCCTGAACTACCAAACGGATTCGCTGATTTTCTCGGACGACGTCCTGCAGGCGCGGCTCAGCTATTATTCCAATCATGTGGATGACTATCTGACGCGCGGTACCAGCGATGGCCTTGTTTCGGTGATCAATATCGACAGCGCCGAGTTCCAGGGTGCAGAGCTCTCGCTGCGCTATGACACAGGTAACGTGTACGCTGAGCTGGCGGGCTCCGTCCTGACCTATGAGCAGTTCTGCACCGAGGCAGGCGCATGCCGGGAAGGGGGAACCGCGAACAGCTATATCCCGTCGCACCTTCCTCCGAAAAACAGCCTGTCGGCGAAGCTTGGCGCACGGCTGTTCGACGAGCGGCTGCACGTCGGCGGGCGCTATACCCATATGGGGGACCGCGGCAATACGATCTACACATTTGGTGGTTCGACAACCGTTGTCGACTGGGAGCCCTATGACCTGTTCGACCTGTTCGGGGATTTCCGGATTGATGACCGGATGAGCGTGGAGTTCGGAATCGATAATATTACCGACCGCTATTATATGGACGCGCTGACATTGGGCCTGATGCCCTCGCCAGGCCGTACCTTCCGGCTCGGCTTTACCGGTGCTTTCGGTGGTCCGGCCAAAGCGGAATCCGACAGCCAGCGCCAGCGGGCGATGGAATCCTATCTGCTCGGCAAAACAGCGGCCGGGTCTTTCGATGGCGACTGGAGCGGCTTCTATCTCGGCGCAACCGCAGGCTATGCCGATATTTCTCGAAAAGGCACGACCACCGACGGTGCCGGCAATGCGGATGCCGTCGCCGCCACCGAGAGCGCCGATCTGAGCCATGGTGACATGCAATGGGGCGCGTTCGCGGGCTATAATTTCGATCTCGGCGGTGGCTGGATTGCCGGTGCCGAGGCCGATTTCAGCCTGATGCAGGGCAATGCGATGCGCTATGCGATCTCTGAAGAAATCCAGACCACTGCCAATGGCTTTTACAATCTCGCTCCCGATCAGGAAGCGCAGGCGTCGATGGAATATGATTCACAGTGGATGGCTACAGCGCGCGGGCGGATCGGCTATGCAACCGGCCGGGCTCTGTTCTACGGAACCGGCGGCCTCGCCTTCCTGAAGGAGAAGCAGACCCGCGGGCAGTATATTGACACCTATGACGTTAAAAACCTGTGGCAGGCCAATCCCTACGGCTATCTGACCGAACTCTCCTTTACCGAAACAGACAGCAAGACGCGGATGGGCTGGACGCTCGGCGCGGGTGCGGAAATCGCTCTTGGCAAGAATATCTCGCTGCGTGGCGAATATAGTTACGCCCGGTTTGGGCAGAAGGACTTCCTGTTTGAAGAGGCCCGGTCCGGAGTCGGCAAGTCCTTCAGCTATGATGAGATCGTCGGATATGGTCCGCCCACCATCTACGATATTCCGGGAATCGGGATCATCGAAATTCCGAACCCGATCTACGAACAGGTTACGCAGGTCGGCACCTCCGACATCGAAAATGGCCGCCGGGCCGCCAGCAAGGCCGATGTTCACGGGCTGAAAATCGGCCTTTCCTTCCGCTTCTGACCTTCTCGGAGTTATTGATGATGACTGATATGATCGACATGGTTGAACCATCGCGGGCAAAAAGACTGAAGGCGTTGACGCACGAGGTGCATGACGCGCTGGACAAGTCCGTGATGGAGGCATCCAGTTTTGACGATTTAATGGGCTATGGCCGCTTTGTGCAGATGCAATGGGCGTTTCACCGTCAAATCGATGCGCTATATGACGACAAAAGGCTGCAGACGGTCCTGCCCGGATTGCAGGATCGGCGGCGGATGGCGCTGATCGCGGCGGATCTTGTGGACCTCGGGCTTGCTCCGCCCGAAGTAGAGAACCGCCCCATTTTTCCATCCGGCGTGACGCCGGACCTGCCGACTGCACTGGGCTGGCTCTATGTGGCGGAAGGATCGAATATGGGGGCAGCCCTGCTGCGCAAGCAGGCCGCCAGAATGGGGCTTTCGGACGTTTATGGCGCCCGTCATCTGGCCCCGGCGGAAACCGGCCCCGCGGCGCATTGGCGGGAATTTACCGCGGCGCTGGATTCTGCGCAGTTGACGGAATCCGAAGAAGCCCGCGTCGTGCAAGGCGCGCAGGCGGCCTTTGCCTGTGTGCAGGAACTGGCCCATGCCTGCCTTGGCTGAGCGCAATCCGGAGAAATTGGGCGGACAGGAGCTGCTGAAGCGCAGTCGAACGGCACGGATGTTCTGGCTGCTGCTGGGGCTGTTGCTCCTGGGCGTGGGCTTTGTTGGTGTCTTTCTGCCGCTGCTGCCAACCGTGGATTTTCTGATCCTGGCGCTGGCCTGCTTTGCCCGTTCCTCGCCCAGACTGGAAGCGTGGCTTTTGAATCATCCGCGCTTCGGACCGGGTTTGCGGGCCTGGCGGGAAGAGCGAGCCATATCGCGCAAGGCGCGCATCACCTCATGGTGCGGCATGGCTATCGGCTACGGCCTGTTCATGTTCGCAGCTAAGCCAGGATTTCTGCTTGCCTGTGGCGTGGGCGTTGCCATGCTGGCTAGCGCCTTGTGGGTCGCCAGTCGACCGCTGCCCTCCGGGACGATCCAGGGCACCGCGGAGTAATGAAGCTACGCAATTGTCAGATATTGGTCAGAAAGCAGCATCGCAGGTGACCGTTCACGGCATAAAAAAGCAAGAATTGGCAATTTCTGTCACGGATTACGAATCCGCACGCTACGGCGATTCTTCAGCCGCGAGCAGGTCTGTGGCGCTGACATTGACATTGGCTATCCACGCGCTCCTCGTTTGCGGCTTCATCGTCCAGTGGGGTGTCAGCCATGTGACGCGGGACGTGCCGGCACTGACGGTGTTCAATGTTGCGCCGCCGGCGGCACCGCCCGAGCCGAGCACGGAGGTCCCGCCCGGACCGGAACAGGTAGAGAAAGAAAAACCCAAGCCCGAACCGCTTGAACAGAATATCGAGCTACCGCAGGTGCAGCTTGCCAGCGACAACCCGACTTCGGTGGCCCGCCCTCAGCCCGATCCCGGACCGCCGGTTGAAAAAACCACGGCGCCGGTAAGCAAACCCGCCCCGCCAGCCGCTAAAGCAAGCAATGTCGACGCCAGCTGGGAAGCAAAGCTTCTGGCGCATCTCGAGAAATTCCGGCGCTATCCCGCTAGCGCAAAGGCCCGCCGCGAACAGGGCGTGGCCTATATCCGGTTCACGATGGACAAGCAGGGCAGGCTGATCAGTGCGCGGCTTTCCCGGTCCTCCGGTTCCCGGCGCCTCGACAATGCGGCGCTTGCTACCATAAGCCGCGCGGCTCCCTTTCCAAAGCCCCCGCAGGACCTGCCTGGTGACCGCATCGAGATCACCGCTCCGGTAGAATTTTTTATGCGGTGATGACGGAATAGCGGCTGGTCCTGACCCCGCAACCGTGGGTCAAATTTCGTGAAACAGATAGAATATTGTGGCTTTCCCGAGGTTGACCGAATTTTTCCTGTTCCGTTGCAACCGGTTTCAATCCCGATACCCCAGAGCTCGCAGCCTTTCGACGACCTTCGGGCCGGCATCCATGTCAGATACCATGTCCCCGCCGATCGCTTCGAGGCAAAAGCCGCCGATCAGGCGTGAGCGAATGAATGGCAGTGATCCAATCACAGACTGTGGCGCTCATGCAATATTTTCCCGGCGTCGTGCCAACACCAATTGCTAGCTCAGGCAGGGCCCGAAATCTGGCTACCGGCACGGACGGAGGCGAAGGTTTGTAACCCGGCAGCGATCAATCTTGCACGCGCTATGGGTACCAAGTTGACCGCTTCGGTTAAATCCTTCATCGATTGGCGGTAATTCTGGAAAGGTCGACGATGACTGACATTCTGTTTCATCAATATGATAGCTCGCCATTTTCAGAGAAAGTGCGCGTTTGTCTGGGCATCAAGAAGCTGGCCTGGACGGCTGTCGATCAACCGGTCATCATGCCCAAACCCGAACTTGTAGCACTGACGGGCGGATATCGCCGTATTCCGGTCATGCAGATCGGTGCCGACATTTACTGCGACAGCCAGCTAATCGTCCGGGAACTGGAACGACGCTATCCCGAGCCAAGCTTGTTTCCGCAGGGCGACTGTGGTCTGGCCCACGCCAATGCGATGTGGTCGGACCGCGCGCTATTCCAGGCCGCGGTTGCAATCATCTTCGGGGGGCTCGGTGACAAGGTCCCGGCCGCTTTTGTAAACGACCGCGCCGCCCTTTCCGGGCGTCCGTTTGACCCGGCCGCCATGCAGGCAGCTGTTCCCCATATGGAAGCGCAGTTGCGGGCGCATGTCGCATTGCTGTCTGATCAGCTTGCAGATGGACGCAGCTTCCTGACTGGTGACCGCGCCGGACTGGTTGATGCCAATAGCTATTATAATTTGTGGTTCATCCGGTCTGCCTTTCCCCCAGCGGCAGGCCTGTTCGAGAGCGTGGCTCACGTGCCGGAATGGCTGGATCGGGTAGAGGCGATCGGTCATGGCGAGAGATCAGAGATGAGCCGCGAGCATGCACTCGATATCGCGCGGACATCCGAGCCGATGGCCGGCACGGTTCTGCCTCGGGACGCCAATCTCGAAGGCAAGCGGGTAACCGTTGCCGCCGACGACTATGGGCGCGACGCGGTCACCGGCGTGCTCGTCGGCTCGTCCGAACATCATGTCTCGATCCGCCGCGAAGACCCCCGGGCCGGCCAGGTCGTTGTTCATTTTCCGCGCATAGGTTTCTCCGTGCAATATTGACGCAATCTGCAGCGGATTATGCGAGAATTTTCGCAAAGGGAGAGGGCGAGCGCTGCGGGTCGAGCGGCAAGATATCTTTTGTAACGCGCCAGATAATCAGCCGAACGAAAGCCCACGATCGGGCCGTTTCCTGATTGACAGTTATGTTGAGAATCGGAGCGGCAACCGCCATCGCGAAGTTCAACTGCTCAATGTCCGCTATTGGATGTCGGGCGGTGAAAAGCGGGTTTTCAGCTAACGATCCAATAGCGGACGTGCCGGGAAAAATATGACCGCCTGAAAGCCGGTTTTCCCGCACACCGGACCCGGGGTGCATCTCTCGGGCGATAGATTGTCTGACCGAGGATCGCAATCTGATAGCCGGTTCCCCGGTCCGCCTTTATACCATGTAGCCGACCGCTTGATATATGCCTCAAGCGCACCAATTCGGCAGCGCTGTTGCTCGCAAAGCCGAGAGCATTTATCATGGAATGCATCGGTGGTTTTTGCCGCGAGCGACGACCGCTCCGCTGCAAAATAATATCCCGGAAAAACAAAACCCCTTTCGATCTTGCCGATGAAGGTCATGTCCGGGTGTTTCCCCAGCTTAAGGTTTTTCAGTTCCTGCGTCAGCCACCGCATCGCCCGGCCGATGGCGTGACGGGAACGCGCCATGATGAGGAAATCATCTGTGAATCGAACGTAAAACAACCCGCTGCGGTCAAAGATATCATCCACTGACGTCAGATAAAATGCGCAGATAAGAGAACTTAACGGGCCGCCCAGATTTCTTTCTGTTTGAATGGCCGCTTAGGACCAATCTTCATCCCGAAGTTCCAAGGAACACGATTTTGAGCGGCAGGGTCAAATTGCGAATAGGTCATTTGCTTTTTCCTAGGCCGGAATGTTTTTCGCGCCACGGACAGCTGTTTTGAGCAACCTGAATTCCGATGTTTTCCTTGATCACACCGGAGTTGCAGGTAGCTCGAACCTAGGAAATTGTAGAAAAGCTGGTGCACCCGACTGGATTCGAACCAGTGACCTCTGCCTTCGGAGGGCAGCGCTCTATCCAGCTGAGCTACGGGTGCCGGGGCGGTGTTCCGCCGGGTGCGCGTCTAGCAGCGGATTTGCCGCTTTGCCAATAGATTATTCTGCGTCCGGCAATCGCGACCGGCGGGCGGCTTAATCTTCGCTTTCTTCCTTCGGAATTTTCTCGATTTTCTGGAATTTTCCGAGACCGCAGGCGCCGCGGGTGTCGAGCCGGCCGCCGGTCTGGGCCAGCACGTGGATGATGTCGACGCTGCACAGCTGGTTGGTCGAGGTCTTGTAGGAAAAGGATTCCTCGAAGCCGAGGCCGCTGCATCTGTGGGGCAGCGCGTTGCGGTAGATATCGCCGTTGCGCATCTTGAAATCGATGGTCTGGTCATCGATTACATCGGTCGAGCGGATATTCGAGCGGGTGATGCAGCTTTCCGGCTCGCCAATCTCCAGGATCTCATATTTGTCATCGCCGGACGCTTTTTCAGCGGCAAAGGCGACGCTGCCGGCAGCGAGGGCGGAAGCGATGATGATCGTGGTCTGAAGGCGCATGTTCTTCTCCTGTGGATGGTTTCCATCTTGTCCGACAATTTACATATCGTCACATTTCGCGAAGCTGAATGTCATCCGCAATGTTACGGATTGCCGGTCCAGCCCTCCGGTGCCGGTGTCTTCTTCCTGAAACGGCACAGATCGGCGACCGGACAGCGCCAGCATTCCGGCTTGCGCGCCTTGCAGATATAGCGGCCGTGCAGGATCAGCCAGTGGTGGGCGTGGACGCGGAACGGGGCCGGCGTCTGCTTCTCCAGTTTCTTCTCGACCGCCAGCACCGTCTTGCCGGGCGCCAGGCCGGTGCGGTTGCCGACCCGGAAGATATGCGTGTCGACCGCGAATGTCTCGGCGCCAAAGGCACAGTTCATCACGACATTGGCGGTCTTGCGTCCGACTCCCGGTAACTTGGTGAGTTCATCGCGATCCGCCGGAACTTCGCCGCCATAGTCGGCGATCAGCATCTCGGAGAGCGCGATCACATTCTTTGCCTTGGTATTGTAGAGGCCGATCGTCTTGATATGCTCTTTCAGTTCGTCGAGGCCGAGATCGACCATCTGCTGCGGCGTCCTGACCTTTTCGAACAACAGGCGCGTCGCCTTGTTGACCCCGATATCGGTCGACTGCGCCGACAGCGCCACAGCCACCACCAGTTGATAGGTGTTGCCATAGTTGAGCTCGGTCTCGGGCGACGGGTTGTCGGCGGCGAGGCGGGAGTAGAATTCGAAGATATCGGCTTTTTTCATGCCCGCGGTCATGGCGGTTCAGGGATGAAAATACAATCGCGGGCGCAAGGCAAAGCATCGGTCAAGCCAGTGGGCTGCCTCTGCCGTCACCGGGTTGATGGCCTCATTGCTCTGTGCGACGCTCGTCAAACCATTGCCGCATGATCGCCGCCTGGCAGCCGGTAAATCCGAAGGTGCCTACCACCGAGCAGCTGCCCGGACGCCCGGGCCGGGCGGCATCGTCATGCGAGGCGACGACCGATGACCAGCTCTGTTCGCCGGCCTGTTCCTCTTCGCTTTCGCGCAATTCCGGCGGGATACGATAGCGTTCCGATTCGGGTCGCTGGGCGCAGACGACAATTTCGTCGCCTTCCGCCACCGGACATTCGTCTTCGCCAAAGGTCACGAGAATATTGATCCGTTCCGGCGTGTCGAGGACGGGCGCCGGTTCGGCGGCGGCGCTGGCGGACCAGAGACAGCTGGCCACGGCGATCAGGCCGGCGGTTGTCATATTTTTGCAGGACATGATCTGGGCCTTTTCGCTATTCCGCCCCGTCGACGGCAACCCCCCGGTCGTGTCCTGCCTTAAAAATATATGTATTGCGCTTTACTGAACAGAAAGGCTGGCCGGCAGGGAAGGACGGGACGGGTAACGCCAGACCATCATCCCAAGCACCGCCAAGCCAGCCCGGATCAGGGTCGCGAAATCATCCCGCCGTCGAGCACCAGCGTCTGGCCGATCATCCAGGAGGAAGCGCGCGAGCACAGGTAGAGCGCGGTGCCGGCGATATCTTCCGGCGCGCCCATCCGGCCGCGCGGAATCTGCGAGATCGCCATCTTGGTCATGCCGTCATTCTCGACAATCTGCTTGGTCATATTGCTCGGGAAAAAGCCGGGGGCGATCGCGTTGACGTTGATATTATAGGCAGCGAGATCGGTGGCCAGATGTTCGGTCAGATTGATCACGCCGGATTTGCTCGCCGTATAGGCATAGGTCGGCATGCCCGAATTGCGGATGCCGTTGATCGACGCGATATTGATCACCCGCGCCGGATCATCGGCACTGCCGGAGGCCTTCAGCAGCGGCAGGAATTTCTGAGTGGCGAAGAAGATCGACTTGATATTGATGTCCATCACCTTGTCCCAGCCCTTTTCCGGGAAATCCTCGACCGGGGCGCTCCAGTTTGCGCCGGCATTGTTGATCAATATGTCGACCTTGTCTTCGCGTTCGCCGATCGCGGCGACCAGCGCCTCGATGCCCTCGACATTGGAAAGGTCGGCCGGGATCGCGATGCACTCGCCCAGTTCGGACAGCTCGGCGGCCATCGCCATCAGCCGTTCTTCCTTGCGCGCGGTGATATAGACCCTGGCGCCATTTTCGATCAGGCCGCGCGCCATCATCGCGCCGATACCGCTGGATCCGCCGGTGACCACAGCCACTTTACCCTGGACATCAAATAGGCTCTTCATCGACACGCTCGTTCTCCCGTTAATTCACAAGCCGCCACTCCTTTCACATCGCCCCGGAAAAGTCCACGCGTGACTGGTGCGACGGGTGGTGAACGATATTGGCGCAGCGGGCGGTGCGCTCAGTCGCCCTGAACCCGGTCCATCATATCCATGAAGTCCCGCGCCGAATTGCGGTCGGCCTCGTCCTCGAACGCCTTGTCGAGATCCAGATGGGTGCCGAGCATATAAAGCACCGCCCACAGGGCAAAGCGCCGCCCGCGATCCTTTTCCAGACCGAAGTCGACGCGCATATGCTCGATACCGGCGTCCATCGCCTCCGGCTGGATCGCCGACAGGTCGGCGGTGCCGAAATAGCGTTGCAGCTGGTCATCAAAATCCATGGTTTGGGCTTATGAGGTCCGGGGTAAGTTGGCAAGCCGGTCCTGACAGCGGCACTACGCGATATTGCGTAGCGACGGTGTTAGTCGTCAGTCGTATTATTGCCAGACACGTCATGATTGCGATGGAGTCTTGCCATGGAAAACCACATGAAAGCCGCGATTTTTATTGAGCCCGGCAGGATCATTCTCGGCGAGAAACCGATTCCCGATATTGGCCCGCTCGACGCGCTGATCCGAATTACCACAACCACCATCTGCGGCACCGATGTCCATATCCTCAAGGGCGAATATCCGGTGGCTAGCGGCCTGACAATCGGCCACGAACCAGTTGGCATTATCGAAAAGCTCGGCTCTTCGGTCGAGGGCTTTGCCGAAGGCCAGCGGGTCATCGCCGGCGCAATTACTCCGACCGGCACATCCAATGCATCAATGTGCGGCTTTCATTCACAATGCGGCGGCCAGCACGGTCATGGCTGGAAAGCGATGGGCGGCTGGCGCTTCGGCAATACCATCGACGGCGCCCAGGCCGAATATTTGCGCGTGCCAGATGCGATGGCCAATCTCGCCCCGGTGCCCGACGGGCTGACCGACGAGCAGGTGTTGATGTGCCCGGACATTCTCTCGACCGGTTTCAGCGGCGCCGAGTCCGGCAAGATCAGGATCGGCGACAGCGTTGCGATCTTTGCCCAGGGGCCGATCGGCCTGTGCGCCACCGCTGGCGCGAAGCTGATGGGCGCGACCAATATCATCACCGTCGAAACCATCCCCGAGCGGATGGAAATGTCGCGCAGCATGGGCGCCGATCATGTCATCGATTATAACAAGGTCGATCCGATCGACGAGATCATGCGGATCACCGATGGACGCGGCGTCGATGTCTCGATCGAGGCGCTGGGCAAATCCCGGACCTTCGACTGGGCGCTTAGGACCCTGCGTCCCGGCGGAACCCTCTCCTCGCTCGGCGTCTATTCCGAAGATCTGACTCTGCCGGTCGATGCCTTTTCTGCCGGACTGGGTGATAATAAAATTGTCACTACGCTGTGCCCCGGCGGCAAGGAAAGAATGCGCCGGCTGATGGAAGTGGTCGGATCGGGACGCGTCGACACCAGCAAGCTGGTCACCCATCATTTCGCGCTCGACGATATCGAAACCGCCTATGACCTGTTCGCCAACCAACGCGACGGCGTGATGAAAATCGCGATAAAGCCGTAGCGCGGCGATCGGATAAAAGGATTATCCGGTCATTGTCATTCACAACGCTCTCCCTCACGGGAGAGGGAAGACGTGGCACCTGTTGATGGAATTTTGAGCAACCAGGAATATGAGAATCTTATGACCTATTATATGGCGACAATGTTGGCGACGTCGTTTGACGAAGCGATCGAGCGAACAGAAGCGGCGCTCAAGGCCGAAGGGTTCGGGATACTGACCCGCGTCGATGTGCAAAAGACGCTGCAGACCAAGATCGATGTCGATTTCCGGCCCTATACTATCCTTGGTGCCTGCAATCCAAAGCTCGCTCACGAAGCGCTGCAACTCGAGGACAAGGTCGGAACGATGCTGCCCTGCAATATAGTGGTCCAGGAACAGGATGACGGCAAGGTCGAGGTTGCCGCGATCAATCCGGTTGCCTCGATGGAGGCGATCGGCAATCCGCAGCTCAAACAGGCCGCCGCGGTGGTGCGGGACAAATTGTCAAAAGTGATCGAGGCTTTGGCCGGCGCCTAGAGCCACCCAGTCACCAGTCCGGAATCGCAGTGAACGTCGGCTCACGCTTTCATTTACATCTTCTCCCTTAAGGGAGAAGGATAAGGAGCCTTGCCACCGAAGCCTCAGCGCAGGCGGCTAGGCGCAATTGGATGAGGGTTCCCGGGTACCGGCTGCCATGCCGCCACGGTCAGGAAAATCCTTACCCAGCTCCGACTAAGCAGCAAGCAGTCAGAAAGTCGCCTGAATCCTCCAACCTCCGGGGAACGGATCGCAAAGCCGCGCGTAAATGGTCCATGGGAACCAGAAAAAAGACGCTGATGGAGAAATTTTCCTACACGACGATCGGGGTGTCGCTGGCGCTGATGTCGGGGCTGGCCCTTGGCCATGTCACCGAGCAATCCATGCATGCCCGGCTTTCCGCCCCGCTGCCTGCGGACCCGGTCGAACGCTATGCTCTCGGGCAAAACGCGTACAAGATGCCCCATGTCCCTGTCCAAACGTCCCCGGCACAGCACGTCGAATATGCCGACGCCAGCTATGAGATCGGCCGCTATGAAAAGGGCGCCCGGATCCTGACCCCAGAGGAACCCGCCCGCAAGATCGACCGGCTCCGGATGGAGAGACTGCAAGCCTGGAATGACGAGAATTTTGGTGCCGCTGATGGCGGGTACGACGAGCGCGCCGGTTACCCAGAGACGCGGAGGGACGATTACGCCCCCATCGATGTCGGCGCAGTAATGGACGCGCCCGAGACAGCGGCGGCTCGCGCCAGCGGGGCTTGATGCGTTAGGTCCGGTTGAAAACCCGCTGTCCCCGCGCAGTAATCTCCGCCCTAACCGTCGTTCCAGCGAAGGCCGGGACCCAAACCAAACCATCGTGTGCAGACGACAGCCGGGCTAGGCCCTAGCCAGCGCTGGAGCGACAAGATATTTCGGCAACGGACATCTTCACCGCCAACTTCACCCGATTGAAATATTGCCTAAAGTGTGTATATATACACATGAAAGTCGCAACTCTGAGGGAGAGAATGCGGAGCAGGGAGGTCTTGAAACGCCTGAAGCGAGTCGGCTGGCAAGAGGTCAGACAGAGCGGCAGCCACAAGCATCTCCGGCATCCGGATCGCCCGGGCACGGTGACGGTCCCGCATCCGAAAGCGGACTTGCCCATCGGCACCTTGAAAAGCATCGAACGCCAGAGCGGCATAGAGTTGAGAAAGTAAAATGAAGGAACCCAGATTGGCCAGTGTCTATTATCCCGCCATTATCGAGCGCGCGACCGATGGTTTCGCCGTGTTCTTCCCCGACCTCCCCGGCTGCACCTCCTTTGGTGCCACCGAACAGGAAGCGGCGGAAAATGCGGAGGAAGCTCTGACCGGTCATCTGGTCGTGTCCGCCGAATATGGCGACACATTCGCCGCGCCCTCTCCGCTCGACGCGATCCCGCATGATCCGGACATTGATGAAGCCGCGCGCATTTTGGTGCGGGCCGACCTGCCGGGCAAATCGGTGCGGATCAATATCACCCTGGACGAAGGACTGGTCGCCGCGATCGACAAGGTGGCGAAGAACCGGTCGGGGTTCCTGGCGGACGCTGCAAGATCGGCGTTGCGGGAGAAGAGGTTGGGGTGAGTTGGTACCAGTAAATCACCCCCGTCATCCGCAAACCCGTCATCCCGGCGCAGGCCGGGATCCAAACCAATCTGTGCTGTGCAGGCGATAGCCGAGTTAGACCCCAGCCTACGCTGGGGCGACTAAATATGCGAACCGTTTGGATGAATCACCAAATCGGAACCACCCACACCTTCTCCCTCAAGGGAGAAGGATACGCAGCCTTGCCGCCGAAGCGTCAGCGCAGGCGGCTAGGCGCAGTTGGATGAGGGTGCACCGCTGGCGGGATGCTGTGCCATCATGGCCCGGTAAACCCTCACCCAGCTCCGACTAGGCAGCAAGCTGCCAAGTCTGCACAACCCTCTCCCTTGAGGGAGAGGGTATGGGAATGCTGCACATTCACTTGAAATTCAAAAACGCGCTGTGTCACAAGTGGAGTTGGGCTCTGACCGTGGTCAGAAATCTCCGACATCACATTGCAAGCATGTGATTCCGTTGCGGCGCCACATGTCGACAACCTGCTGTCGGTCATCGACGACAAATTCAATCTGCTTTCCTGCTGCGAGTATTTCTCCAAGAATTTCCTCCTTGATGAGATGGTCTGCCCGGAAATCATTGTCTGGTCGCATCAAGATTTGGCCAAAGGGAATGTCGTTCCAGACCAGCCATTGTTCGGTTAGTGTTCTAAAGCGCTCGTTGCGTCCGGTGACCAAGATCAGCTCGTGGGCGCCTGAAGCCCAAAGCGATTTGTACAATATGACAACGGGAAGGTTGGGTGTATCTCCCCCCATTTCCGCGTTGAAGGATTTCCAGTCGTCCTTGTCCTCTTTCAAATGGAGTCGCCGATGTTCGATATTCGCCAGCGTCCCATCGATATCAAATAATATGACTTTCACCGGAGCGCGGTCCTTTTATTCGAGGATATGCGCTGTGGTTCAATCACAAAACCCCAAAACCCCGTCCATCCCGTACCGTCCGGCACTCTGCCCGACCAGCCAGCCAGCCGCCTTCACCGCGCCGCGCGCGAAGATCATGCGGTTTTCTGCGCGGTGGGTCAGTTCGATCCGTTCCTCGTCGCTCGCCAGGATGACCGTGTGATCGCCGGCGACCGATCCGCCGCGCAAGGCGGCGAAGCCGATCGCGCCCTTGGCCCGCGCGCCGGTGATGCCGTCGCGGCCGCTTTCGCTATGCGCCGCCAGATCGATGCCGCGCCCCCGCGCCGCGGCTTCGCCCAGTAATTTCGCGGTTCCCGAAGGCGCGTCTACCTTGTGGCGGTGGTGCATTTCGACGATTTCGATGTCCCAGTCATCACCCAGCCTGCTCGCTGCCTGCTCGACCAGCGCCGCCAGCATATTGACGCCGAGCGAGGTGTTGCCGGTCTGCAGAACGGGGATTTTTGTTGCCGCCTCGTCGATCGCGGCGTGCTGCGCGGCCTCCAGTCCGGTGGTGCCGATGACAATCGGTCTGCCCGCCGCGACGCAGGCATCGAGCGTCGCCTGCAGCGCCTTTGGCGAGGAGAAATCGACCAGCACATCGCTTGCCGCAACCAGCGCCGCGACATCATCGCCCTGGTCCGCGCCGCCGGCATGGCTGTGGCCCGCTTCCGCGATGGCCGCGACCAGCGCCTGTCCCATGCGGCCCTTGCTGCCGATAATTCCGATGGCTGTCATTATGCTTGTTCCTGTTCGTCCTGAGCGCGATCTCGTCATCCTGAACTTGTTTCAGGATCCACTTATCCTCTAAGCAGTTTCTATGAGACGAAATGGATGCTGAAACAAGTTCAGCACGACCAAGAAGGACAATATGCTACAAACTTTCAACAATATCGTCATCCTCACCGGCGCCGGCGTCAGCGCCGAGAGCGGCGTCGCCACGTTCCGCGGGCCGGATGGTCTGTGGGAGGGGCATCGGGTCGAGGATGTCGCGACGCCCGAAGCCTTTGTCCGTGATCCCGACCTGGTGCAGAATTTCTACGACGAGCGCCGCGCCAAACTCAAGACCGTCGAGCCCAACGCCGCGCATCAGGCGCTGGCGAAGCTCGACCAGACTTGGGCGGGCGAGCTGCTGCTGGTCACGCAAAATGTCGATGACCTGCACGACCGCGCCGGTTCCAAACGGCTGCTCCATATGCACGGCGAGCTGAACAGCGCCTGGTGTCTGGCCTGCGATGCCCATTCCCCGTTCGACGGCGTGATGGCGGCCGGGCCTCCCTGTCCGCATTGCCATCAAGCCGGCTGCCTGCGCCCGGACATCGTCTGGTTCGGCGAAATGCCTTACGAGATGGAGAGGATCGAAGCGGCGCTCGCCAAGTGCGACCTGTTCGTCTCGATCGGCACATCGGGCGCGGTCTATCCGGCCGCCGGTTTCGTCCAGACCGCCCGCTATCACGGCGCGAAAACGCTGGAGATGAATCTCGATCCGTCGGAGGGCAGCTTCCACTTTCACGAAAGCCGGATGGGCAAGGCGGGGGAGCTGGTGCCCGACTGGGTCGATCAGGTCCTGTCGCACGGGCTTTGCTGAAGGCGACAAAAAGCGTGCCCATGAAGGGCCATTGCCATTGCGGCGCGGTGCAGATCACCGTCGCAGCCCCGCCCGCCGAAGTCCTCCGTTGCAATTGTTCGCTGTGCCGCAAAACCGGTTGGCGCGGCGGCTACTGGCATCCCGATGATGTGAAAATCAAAGCGCAACCCGATGCGCTGAACCCCTATGTCCAGGGCGACCGGACGGTCACCCTGTGGAATTGCAAAACCTGCGGCGTGCCCACCCACTGGACCCCGCGAACCGCGCCGCCAGATCGGATGGGCGTGAACGTGCGGATGTTCGAGGCGGACGACTGGCAGCATCTGCCGGTGCGCGACGTGGACGGGGCGAGCTTTTAGCTTTGCTCCGCAGATGATGTTGAGGTCAGACGTGATCGATGGGAGTGTTCCCACCGATCACGCGCTACGGTTCGAGGATAGGCTTTGAAAAGCGTTTCGCCAATCTAGCCCGCGGACGGCCGATGGGCGTTGTCGGACCAGTCCTGCCGCGCCGCCCATTGCTCGAGCGTTTCAAACTCGACCTCGGGCAGGCGCCGGTGCATATAGTCGGTGTTCACCAGAAACGGCTGGGTCGGGGAATCATTATTATAATGATAGAAAGACGCGATAAAGTCGCGCATCGGCTGTTTTTCTTCTTCCGCCATGGAATCGCCCAGAGCCTTGACCAGCAGTGCACCGAATTCCTCCGGTGTGCAGGGATCGTATTTAATTTCCCGGCCGAACACGCGGGACAGGGCCTCGGTGACCTCGGTCGGTTTCAGCGCTTGCGGGCCGCCGATATTCATCCAGGCCCCTTCAAGATCGGGGCGGGACAGCGCCGCCGTCATGCATTTCCCGACATCGTCCAGGCTGATCCAGTTGGCCTGCAAATGGGGCTTGTGCGCATAGACATAGCGATCTTCATTGACGATGAAGGGGCGCGCCCAATTGGTCAGCAAATTGTCCATGAACAGCACCGACCCGAAGACGGTCGCCGGAATGCCGGTGCGGAACAGCGCGTTGATCGCGCCGGTATTGTCGCCATAAGTATGGGCTTCGCCCGGCTGATCCGGAATCCAGCCCGATGTGTTCCAGACGAAACGGTCCAGACCGGCCTCCAGCGCCGCCGAACCCAGTTTGGCGACCAGCTCCGACCGATCGCCGGGCGATTGCAGGGGATGGGTATAGAAAACGGCGTCGGACCCTTCCAGCGCCGGTACGAATGTGGATTCGTCGGAAAGATCGATGACCCGTGTTTCATCGGCGACGTTGCTGCCGCCGAGGTCCGGATTTTCACTGCGCGAAAGCGCCCGGACCTTGTGGCCCGCTGCGGCCAGCTGTCTCATCTGCGCCAGTCCCTGCCGTCCGGTCGCGCCTACTACGGATACCAATGCCATCATTCTCTCTCCTAGATTATCAGGAGAGAAGCTAGGCGACCGGCATTGGCGTCTCAATGCATCAAATAGTCAGGGGCTAGTCTTGCCCATCAAAAAGGGCGGGCGCTCTACAAATGCATCGTCACAAACAGAAACACGATCCACAAGGCCAGCGCCACCGTGGTCAGCCAGGTGGCGAGTACCCCCAGTTGGCGAAAGCGCGGGGAGCCGCCCTTGTGATGCTGGGCCATGCCGACGATATGGGCGACCCGGCCGATCAGAAAGACCGCCGCGATGATCGTGATGCCGCGATGGTCGGCGTTGGCCAGTTCCAGAATGCCGAGCATGATCAGGAAAATCGGCGCATGTTCCGACAGATTGGCATGGGTGCGCCGGGCAGCGAGCAGATCGGGATTGTCGCCGTCGCCAAAGCCGATCTGGTGGGCGAGGCGGACCTTGACCGTCGCATAGGCGCAATAGATCAGCAGCAAGGCGCAAATCGCGGCGGCGAGGCCGGTTACCGGTAATGTCATGATGTTCCTCCCTGTTTTTTGCCTGTCCTAGCCGATTTTGGCCAAAGCGCAAATTGCGCCGGAAGGGGCGCTGGCGATCCGGCCATTGTTTACGCAAAGCGGGGATCAGATACGGGCATGAAAACCATCGAATCGGGGTTCTGAAATCGTCGCGACTCGGCCTCGGATTCCGCTGCCATCCTATTGGAGTTAACCAATAATATTAACGCAAATTGTATAAATCCGACATCCCGTTAACAATATCACTGGCCCGGTGAAGCGCAGAAAAGAAACCGTGGTCGGACTTTCAGCATTGATTCATAACAGAATTTTGTTTGATTCGTCCAGCAGAGGTCAAATCTAGTGTTTTGAATCACTTGCCATCCCATGTATTTTGTGGATGATAGTGGCACGCCAGCTTGATGGGGTTGTTAACTAGTTTGACAATAAGCAGCAGGTTATTCGTCAGTAGTTTTCGTACTGACGTTAGTAGTTGGAACAGGGTCGCAAGTTTAGCGGACGCATGCTGAAAATGCATGCTGAGGAGACTTGTTATGATAAGCAACGTTTTTCGTCAGCTTCACGACTTAGAGGCTGCCGCACATTGCCACGGAATCGGTCCTGCAAATGTGCTTGCCGGGAATCTGCCCGGGCTTCAGACAAAGATATCGACAAATGAGAAAATGTGCCTGCCCGGCGCAGCTGTCACGCTGCGTCAGTTAAACTAGTCGCGCAGGTTCGGATTTAGGAAGAGGAGCCGGCTCAATCGGCAAACACGATAGCGCGACCCGCTCGATGTGAATGCCCGCGTGTTTCGCGCATGAAAGGATTACAAAAAGAAATTTGAAGAGTTTTTTGGAAACCGGGCGACCGCGTTTCCAAGAAAAGGGGGGCCCACCAGCGACCATGATTGGTGTCAAATCACTGGTAGGCCGAACGGACAGGTTCACGGGAACACTGCCCGAACTGTGAGACAAGCTCACCCTACTAGAGTTAGCAGGGTGGCCTCGATTAGGCAACGATCGTTGCCCTGATTTGCGGCAAAATGCCTTTCTCCAGCTTCCAAATTCCCGTCGGCAGCATTCGAGGCCGGTCGATGTTGCCGTAATTTCCGGCCGTTGAGAGCGATTTTCACACCGGAAATCGCATAATCGGGGGTGTTCCCCATAAAACGGAGAATTGAAATGAAGAATCTTGTAAAATTCGCGGCAGTAGCCGCCGTGCCAGCACTGATGTTCGCTTCACCTGCCGCTGCGCAGGATAGCGAATCCTATGTCATCGGTCTGAGCGGTTCGGTTGACAGCAACTGTGAACTGATCCCTGAAGGCAGCGGATCTCTCGCTGTGGACATGCTGAACACTGGAAACCAGGGTTCGCTGACCATCGTGTATAGCTGCAACTCGCCATATACCGTGTCTCTGGAATCAGCAAATGGCGGAATGGAGCATCAGGAAAGCGGCGGTGTCGTGAACATCGACTATGATGTCGAAGCCAGCTTCCTGGGACTGGGAATTGGAGCCACAACGACAAACTCGGCTTCCATGCAAGGATCGCCCGTTGTTATCGTGACCGACAATGACTGGAGTAACATCCTGACCAACGGTGGTTCACGGACCGGCAATCTTGATCTGAGCTTCGACAGCCTCAGCGAATATGCCGTTGCCGGCACCTATGAAGACGAACTGACCATCACGCTCGCAGCAAACTACTGATGGACTTGTTCTAAACAAGATCAAGTGGCCGGCACGCAGTTGGCACGCCGGCCACTTGTTTTACTTTCGGTGGAGGAAATATAGATGTTGAATTTTCTGAAATGCGCGTCTTTTGTCTTGTTGGCAGCAACGCTTGTCGCGCTGACACCCGCCTTTGGTTATGACATGAAGCCGATTGTTATCCAGCTTGCGCCGAACGGTGCTGGAGCTACCCAGTCAGTGGTATTGACCAATACGCATGACGTTCCGATAGCGATCGAAGTGCGTGCCTATACCCGCGCTCAAAACCCGGACGGAACAGAAAGCCGCACTCCGGAAGATGATGACCTGATCATTACACCGCCGCAGATGGTGATTGCCCCCAAGGCCAGTCAGAGTTTCAAGGTCCGCTGGATCGGAGACCCCGCACCCGAAAAAGAACTGGCCTTCCGACTGGTTTCAAACCAGCTGCCCATCAAGTTCAAAGATGAGAAAAAAGGCGATGTATCCGTCAATGTCAGCATGAACTACCGCTATGAAGCCGCGCTTTATGTGGTTCCCCCTCAATCCAGACCCTCGGCCCGCCTCACCGGCATAGCGCCGGTTAAGGACGAGAACGGACAGACGTGGCTGGAAGTAAAAATCCTGAGCGATGGAACGCGCCGCGCCATCCTCGACAAGCCGATCCTGGTGGTGCGCCCGCAAAATGGCGGCACGCCGGTCACGCTGGAGGGAGAGCAAGTGGCGGAACTGGCAAATCAGAATATTCTGGTCGGCAGCGAAAGAGTTATCCGTCTGCCCTGGCCGGACGGAATGGCTCCAGGTCCGGTTGAAGGCGAGTTGCGCACCGAATATACAGTCTTTAACTAGATCGTATGCAGCGACATGAGCGCGTTATTTCACACCAGTGCATCGTGCCTAGCGCTAGCCGCGGCAGTATTTGCGGGCGGCGAAGCGCAAGCCGCGGTGCCGGTCGACGATAGCGAGGACACGGCTGTGCTGGCTGAAGGGCTGCCGGCAAGCCCGCCGGAAAAATCGCCAGAGCAGCCCGAAAGCCAGCCCGGAGGCTCGGCCGAACAGCCAGCAAGCCAGCCTGAAGGCTCGATCGACGATATCTTCAAGCGGGTTTTTGGCAAGGAACGTCCCGCGCTTGGCCAGGACGACTATGCGATCCTGATTGAGGGCGTCAATGTCGGCGAATATCTGGTGACACCGGACAATGGCTCTGAATATGGATCTGTCGAAGCGGATTTCGTCAAGACAGTTCTGGCCCCTATCGTCGTCGACGAAAGTAGCGATCAACTGAAATCGCTTGCAAATGGCCGGGATAGCGTAACATTTGACCAGTTGCGCGAATTCGGATTGCAGGTCGAGTTTGATGACGCTCAACTGGTGCTGCGGATAGAAGTGCCCGCATCTATCCGCACCATCAGAAACTTGAATTTGCGGTCCTTGCGGAACCGGTCCGATATCGAACTGGTCGAGCAAAGCGATTTTTCAGCTTACGCTTCCATACGAGCTGGAACCACTGTCGTTGAAGATTCCATATTTTCGGAAACCGGTTTTACCCGCTTTGTGGCAGACATGGATTTCGCGGTAAATGTCCACGGTGTCGCCGCCGAACTGGAACTGCGCTATGATGACAGCCGCGACAGGAAATTGTCGCGCGGCGACTTTCGGCTTACCTATGATGACCGTGATTCCCTGGTCCGCTACGAGGTCGGAGACCTCAGTGTCGGCCGCAGGCCATTTCAAGACGCGCCCCGCATTGCCGGGATATCGGCCTTCAGAAATTACAACATCAATCCCTATCTCAATATTCGCCCATCGCCGGAGCAGTCATTTGAACTGGACCGGCCGGCGCGGGTTGAAGTTCTGCTCAACGGATCGCCGGTCAGGACTTATGACTTGCGTAGCGGGCGATATAATTTGCGGGACTTTCCGCTTATTCCGTCGGCAGGAAACGACATAGAATTGCGCATCACCTATGCCAGCGGAGAAACCGAACTGCGTTCCTATCCGGCATTTTATGATCTCGAACTGCTGGCTCCCGGCTTGGTCGATTTCGCGGCCAATATCGGATTGCCCTATCGGGACGATAACGGACTGCGGCGTTATGATGACAATAATTACAACGGCACCGCCTATCTGCGCTACGGCTTATCACCCGCGCTCACCGTTGGTGTAAACTGGGAGGGGGACCGTTATTTTGACCTGCTCGGCGCAGAGATGGTCTGGGCCTCGCCGATAGGCACGTTTGGAATAAGCTCCTCCACAAATATTCGCGACCCCGAGCCGGACAACAGCCAGCTTTCTCTGCAATATCGCTGGCGCGATGCGGACGTCACACGCGACCGGTCCATCGATGCTTCGCTGATCCTGACCGGTCAGAATTACCGGACGCTAAATGAGATTTTTGCCGGATCGTTTATTTCGAAACAGGCCCGGTTTCGGGTGGGTCAGAAAATCTCTCCAGAGGGCCGGCTGCAGTTTTTTGGCGGTTATGACCAATTCCGCAACGGGCAACGTGATAGCTATTATGTCGGTACCAACTATTCGCACCAGTTATCTTTTGGTTCCGTATCGGCAAGTGCGGAATACCGCAGAAGCGACGACCGCAGCGGTCCCGTATTGAGGGTGGCGCTTTCAATACCGCTCGGCCGTTCCTCCCTGACCTCGTCCTATACAACGGAGGACAATGCGGCGCGGGTCGAGTATAACCGGCTGGCGTCGGTGGGTGCCAATAGTTTTGGATTTAGCGCGGGTGCCGAGCGCCGCGATGGCTCCGATCGCCAGTTCGGACGGGCGTCCTATATCGGAAACCGGTTTGAAGCGTCTGTGCAGCAAACGGCCCGCAATTATTTCAGCGAGCGCGATCGGGACCTGCGCACCGAAGTGACATTCGGTTCTGCCTTGGTAATGGCGGATGGGCAGTTTGCCATCAGCCGCCCTGTCCGCAACAGTTTCGCCATTTTCAAGGCCAATAAAAAAGCGGGCGACTATCAGATCGCAGTCGAACCCAGAACCGGTTTCGGTTCGAGTAAAACTAGCTATTCTGGTTACAGCGGGGCGTTGGGACCCGCTGTCGTGACTACCATAACACCCTATTTCAACCGGTCATTGCAGGTCGATGCTCCCGATGCACCCGCCGGCACTTCTCTGGGCGGTCAGGTATTTTCGCTCAATCCGGGATATCGAAGCGGCTATAATATCGAGGTCGGTAACGCCCGGAATGTTTCTCTGGTGGGCAATATGGTGGATCGGGATGGCGATCCTCTGGTTTATGTTACCGGCATCGCCAGGGATGCCTCGATCCTTGGCGAACTTGCCGAAGTGACCCAGATTTTCACTAACGCCAAGGGAAGGTTTTTCCTTGAGGGCGTCGAGGCCGGCCGAACATATGATATAACGGTTACGGCGGATGGGCAAACCGCGACAGAAGCTGTGGCGATTCCGGAAGATGTGAGCGGCATTTACGAACTGAAGGCCCAATTGGCATATGATCTGGATTTTGAAGCGGAGGGAGAGGATGATGATTAATCTACATTTGAAACGTTTCACCTGTTTGGCCGGGGTCAGTCTGTTGTTCCACAGCACGACCGGCTTTGCGCAAAATGACACAGAGCTCACCAGCGAACCATGCTCGCTTGAGCTGTCCGTGGATAATAGTGTCGACTGGCGGGGGCTCTACGGCCGCGGATACGAGGTGTTCGAGGAGGGCGAATCATTCGAGACAGTCACTATTTCGGTCCGCCATCGGGGTGCAGCTTGCGCGTTCATTCTGACCGCTGCGCCGGTATCGGGCGGTGGTGTCAATGCCTTAACCGGTCCGGGCGATCCGCTCTATTATGACTTGCTCAAAACGTCGAGTGGCCCATCGTTCCTGAGCACCGACTTCCAGGGCACGGAAACATCCCGGATCACCGGCCAGTTCTCCCAGGGCGGAGGTGCTCAGGCGGCAAATTTGTTCGTTTCGATCCCGTCCCGCCAGATCGTGCGCGGCGGAACCTATAGCGGGCAGGTAATGGTCCGGCTGTTCCGGGCTGACGAGGGTATTCAGGATCTGGTGGCGGAAGCGCCGCTGGCAATTCTGGCGCCGGTCGCATCGGTATTGAAAATCCGGTCGGACAATTTCCCGCAAGATGTTCGGGAAACTTCTGTCGATCTGGGTGACCTGTCCCGCGCCACCCGGACAGCGGTTGATTTCAATATCATGAGCAATGCCGATGTCGCCGTCACCTTCCAGTCTGCCAATCGTGGCAAGCTGGCCCATCACGCCGGTGCACCCGGGATTGGTTATAATCTGGCCTTCAAGGGTGAAGCTATCGACCTGTCCTCGGCCGCTTCATCCGCCAGGCTCCACTACGCGTCCAGCAGGACGGAGCGTGCGGTGCCGCTGGAGATCATAGTGCCAGCACCCGTCGGACTGCCAGCTGCGGGTCAATATACCGACGCTTTGACGGTGACATTCACGGCCGAATAGGGCGATTGACTGGATATCTTTTGCCGAGCCAAGTCCCTTGTCCTGTTGCGCCGGCTAAGTTTGCGCGGGCGTGCCGCAGCTTTTGCAATGCGGGTCCTTGGGCAGGTTAATACTGCGCATCGAGGGGGCGAGGCCATCGAAAAGCTGGAGTTTTCCAACCGGGTCCTGGCCGAAGCCGGTGACCACGCGGATCGCTTCCATCGCCGCGAAACTGCCCATCAGGCCGACCATTGCGCCGAGAACACCAACTTCACTGCAATTGTCGCAATCTTCGGGGTCGAGCGCGTCGCCGACGAAACAGCGGTAGCAGGGCTTGTCTTCCTCCCAGCCGCGGAACGTTCCGAGCTGTCCCTGGAACTGGCCGATTGCCGCAGAAACCAGCGGGATATGGTGCTCGACCGAGAGATCGGAAACCAGCAGACGGGTCTGGTAATTGTCCGACCCGTCGATAATCGCATCAAACGGCGCAAAAAATGCTGCAGCGTCTCCGGAAAAATATTGCGCGGTAAGTCGTTGATTTATAGGGAATATGTCAACATCGGGGTTGATGCGTTGCGCGGCAACTTTGGCAACTTCGACTTTTTCTTTCCCGACGTCATTTTCGCCGAATAAAACCTGCCGCTGCAAATTTGAAAGCGACACGATATCATCATCGAAAATCGTCAGGGCCCCGATTCCCGCCGCTGCCAGATATTGAATGGCGGGACAGCCGATACCGCCCGCGCCAACGACCAGAATATGGCCATCCAATATCTTCTTCTGCCCTACGCCGCCAATATCCTTGAGCACGATATGGCGGGCATATCGGTCGAGCTGTTCGTCTGAAAGGTCCAATAGCCTACCAGTAGAATTTCAGGACGCTGCGCCGCCAGGCGGGTTTTCCATCGGGTGTAGGTTTCATGTTACGCGCACCTGCGCGGGCGAAATAGCGCGCGACATATTCTTCCAGAGCCGGGCACTGGATCGAGATCGGTGTCACCCGGCGGAGACTGCCCTTGCCGTCTGCCAACAACAGCACTTCGACGAAATAATTTCCTCCGCCGGATACTTTTTCTGATGGTGTACAACCGGAGGTCAATTTTCGCGCTTTGAGCGATTCCCTGTAAGTATATTCCGGTTTAAATCTGAATTCTGCGACCGGCACGCTGTTCAAATCGTCGGGGATCGGCGGTATATTTGAACTGGCGATCGAGCCGGTCTGCAGCGCTGCTGCCAGAATTAGCGTTGAAATGCTCATTTTCTAAACTCCCGTTGAACCAAAGCCGCCTTCTCCTCGCGCAGTTTCGTCGAGTCGGTCAACCTCTTTGAGAATGCCGCGCTGCACTGGCGCGATGACGATCTGGGCAATCCGGTCGCCGCGCTGGATGACGAAATCTTCTTGACCGTGATTGATCAGAATGACTTTCAATTCCCCGCGATAGTCGCTGTCGATCGTACCGGGCGTATTGGGAATACTGACACCCTTTTTCAGGGCCAGTCCGGAGCGGGGGCGTACCTGGATTTCGTAGCCGTGAGGGATGGCGAACGCGAAGCCTGACCCGACCAGTCCCCGCTGACCCGGCGTGATCGCGAGATCTTCTGCAGCACGGATGTCCATCCCTGCCGAGCCGCTGGTTTCATAAGAGGGCAAGGGAAGGTCGCCGGCGTGATCCAGTCGTTTGACAGCAATATTGACGGGTTCGAACATCAGGCAATTTCCTCGCTGATTTTGGCTACAAGGCGCCGGGCTACTTCCGGTTTTGGCAGGCGTTCCCAGATTTCGCTGCCGGACTTGGTGATGATATGAACGCTATTGTCCGCCCCGCCCATTACGTCGCCGGAAACATCATTGGCAACAATCCAGTCGCAGGCTTTCTTTTGCAATTTGGCTTGGGCGTGCTCGGCGATATTCTCGGTTTCGGCGGCGAAGCCGATGAGCAGACTAGGCCGTTGTTCATGGCGGGCAAGACCGGCCAATATGTCCGGATTTTCGGTCAGCTTGAGCGGCGCGGGCGCTGCGCCTTTTTTCTTGATCTTCTGTTCGGACTGGCTGTCTGCCCGCCAGTCCGCGACGGCGGCTACCATGATTGCGACATCGGCGGGCAGCGCGTCGTGCACGGCCTTTTCCATCTCGATCGCGGTTTCGACATCGACCCGCATAACACCAGCCGGTGTGGTCAGATGCACCGGACCGGCCACCAATGTCACCTGCGCGCCAGCTTCGGCGGCCGCAGCGGCAATGGCAAAGCCCTGACGGCCAGACGAGCGGTTGGCGATATAACGCACCGGATCGATTGGCTCGTGTGTTGGTCCTGCAGTAATAAGAACATGCTTGCCACGCAACGGCCGGTGCCGGTCCGGAGCGAAGGCGGGCTGGCCGTCGAGCGGATTGCGGTCAAGCCCGGATTCTTGAGCCAGTAGCGAGGGTGATGCCATCAGCGCGCTAATCTCCGCCATCACCGCTTCTGGTTCAGGTAGTCTTCCGGGACCAAATTCGCCGCAGGCCATAGCGCCTTCATCCGGCTGCATCACGATGATGCCGTCCGCTTTGAGCTGGGCAATGTTGCGCTGGGTTGCGGCATGTTGCCACATTCGCACGTTCATCGCCGGGACCGCCATGACCGGTGTATCGGTCGCCAGCAGCAAAGTCGTCGCCAGATCATCGGCAATCCCGCCCGCCATTTTTGCGAGCAGATTGGCGGTCGCCGGACAGACGACGACCAGATCAGCCTCGCGGCTAAGCTGAATATGCCCCATCTCGGCTTCGTCCTTGAGGCTCCACAAAGTCGTGTGCACCTCATTTTCAGACAGGGCCGCCAGGGTCATTGGAGTGACAAATTGTGCGCCCGATTCCGTCAGAACGCAGCGTACTGTCATGCCGGATTTCCTGATCAGACGGATCAGTTCGCTGGCTTTATAGGCGGCGATGCCGCCGCCGATGATCAGGAGAATATGCTTGGTCACGAAATCACCCCCACATCCAGACCGCGCCGGCTCCGGCAGCGGCTGCTACGACCACCGTCAGAGCATAGCGCCAGAATCCACCGCCCTGACTTTTCTTTCGCTTGTCCCAGATAAGTTCTATGTCCGCCACAGGTGGTGGGGGCGGTGCGCCGCCCTGCCGGGGGAGCTGCTGATCCAGCCGCCGGACGATGTCGGGAAGCATGAACAATGTTTCGACGTCCGCATTGATCCGGTCGGCAATCGCCGCTTCCGGACCCAGTTCTCCGCGGATCCATTCCTTCACATAAGGCCCGCTGGCGTCCCACATGTTGATCGTTGGATTGAGGTCGGTGGCAATACCCTCGACCATCACCATCGTCTTTTGCAGCAGCAGCAGATGCGGCTGGGTCTCCATGTCGAAATCGCGCGTGATCGCGAACAGCCCGTCGAGCATATCGCCGACCGACAGCTCACTGACCGGTTTGCCGCGCATTGGCTCGCCGACTGCGCGCAAGGCGGTAGCGAAATCCTCCATACTGTGATGGTCCGGAACATATTGTGCTTCAAAGTGAATTTCCGCGACGCGCCGGTAATTGCCCGTCGTTAGGCCGTAAAGAATCTCCGCCAGCCAGACGCGCGCTTTCTTGTTGATCCGCCCCATGATGCCGAAATCGATGGCAACGATTGTGCCGTCCGCTTTCACGAACAGATTGCCCTGATGCATGTCGGCGTGGAAATAGCCGGCTTCAATCGCCTGCTTCAGAAACGTATGTACAAGCCGGCTTGCGATCGCATCAAGGTCATGACCCGCTGCTATCAGCCCCTCGCGATTTGAGATTTTTATCCCGTCGACCCAGTCAAGCGTCAGCACCCTGCCAGACGTGCGGTCCCAGTCGATGGCGGGAATCTCATATTTTTCCACCTGGGCCATATGTTCGGCCAGCTCGGACGCGCTTGCCGCCTCGCGGCGCAGGTCGAGTTCGCGCATGGTCCAGCGGCGGAAATTGGCGATGACCAGTTGCGGCCGCAGACGCTTTGCCTCGCCGCCGAGAGCCTCGAGATGGGCGGCGGCCCATTCGTAGGTTTCGATATCGCGGGTGAACTTCTTGATAATACCGGGCCGTAACACCTTTACGGCAACATCCTTGCCTTCCGGCGTCGTTGCCCGGTGAACCTGCGCGATGGAAGCCGCTCCCACGGGGTCGGGATCTATATGGCTGTAGAGCTCGTCGATCGATTTGCCGAGGCTTAGCTCGATCTCGTTGCGGATCAGATCAAACGGTACCGGCGGCAGGCTGTCCTGCAATTGCAGCAGATCGCGCGCGGCCGCTTCGCCAATCACATCGGGGCGGGTCGCCAGCGTCTGGCCGAGCTTGATCGCCGCCGGACCAATGGCCTGCAGCGCGGCCGAGTAATTGGGCTCTTTCGGCTGGAATGTACCGATCCTTGCAATACGGAACAGGCGCCGGACTTGCGGCGGTGTGGCCTTGTGCTTCTCCAGATCGCGCAGCGCGCCATGTTTGGCGAGCGTGCGGCCCCATTTGAGCAGGCGGAATATATGGGTGCGGGAACTGGTCATCGTATGTGTTTGTTCAGACCTTCCAGCCGCTATGGATCGCGACAAGGCCGCCCATTAACGGTTCCACTTTGGTCTGGCTGAATCCGGCGGCCTGAATCATGGAGCGGAATTCTTCCATCGGCGGGAATTTCGCGATCGATTCGGCAAGATAGCGATAGCTGGCTTCGTCATTCGCCAGGACTTTGCCGACTTTGGGCAGGATATGGTGGGAATAGGTATCATAGACCTTGTCAAAACCCGGCCATCTGGTTTGTGAAAATTCCATGCAATAGAAACGCCCGCCATATTTCAGCACGCGGTGGGCTTCGGCGAGAGCTTTGTCGATATGGGTCACGTTCCGGATACCGAAGACGATCGTATAGGCATCGAAATGGGCGTCGGGGAAATTCAGCTGTTCGGCATTTTGCTGACTCCAGACCAGACGTGTCTCATCTTTTTCGAGCGCTCGTTCTACGCCTTCGGCCAGCATTTCCGCGTTGATATCGGCGACCGTGATATCGGCGCCGCTGTCAACCATGCGAAAGGCAATGTCTCCGGTGCCGCCAGCCATATCGAGGATAGTCTCGCCAGCGCGCGGTTTGACGCGGCGCACGAAGCGGTCTTTCCACAAGCGATGGGTCCCGGCGCTCATCGCGTCGTTCATCACATCATAGCGGGATGCGACGCTGGAAAAAACCGCGCCAACCTTGCCAGTCTTTTCGCTCTCGTCGACCTCTTCATAGCCGAAGGAGACAGTTTTGCTTTCGATAGCCATTTTGTGTCCGTGCTGAATTTTTCTCTGAAATCCCGAGTAGACGAGCCTTGGCAGCACTGCAATCACTCTATAGCTGCCCTTTGGACCGTAACGGATAAGGAACGTCATGCCCGAGCTGCCCGAAGTGGAAACGACTGTTGCCGGTTTGCGGCCGGTGCTCGAAGGCCAGCGCCTGACTCTGGTAGAACCGCGTCGCGCCGATCTGCGCTGGCCGATTCCTGTGGACTTGCGGCAACGGATGACCGGTGCGGTGGTAACCTCACTTGGCAGGCGTGCCAAATACGGGCTGATCGAAACCGATCGCGGCGATGTGATGATTTTCCATCTCGGCATGTCCGGTCGCTGGCGGATCAATCCGGCGGAACTGGAAAAACATGATCATCTGCTCATAGAAACCGATGGGGGGCACCGGATGGTGATGAATGACCCCCGTCGATTCGGTTCGCTGGACATCGTGCGAGTCGAGGATGTCGACAGCTACAAGCCTTTTGTGACGATGGGGCCGGAACCGCTGAGTGACGATTTTACCGGTGTCTATCTGAAGGCGGCAAGCAAGGATCGCAAGGCCCCGATCAAGCAACTGTTGCTCGACCAGCGCACGGTGGCGGGACTCGGTAATATCTATGTATGCGAGGCGCTTCATATGGCGGGAATATCGCCAAGCCTGAAAGGCGGTGCGATTTCAAAGCCGCGCTACGAACGGCTCGTTGCTGCGATAAAGCAGGTATTGATCGCGGCCATCGCGGCCGGCGGTTCGTCCCTGCGTGATTTCGTGCAACCGGACGGGGAACTGGGCTATTTCGCCAAGGATTGGCGGGTCTATGGACGCGAAGGGGAGGCCTGCGAATGCGGTGCGCCGGTGCTGCGGCGAGTGGACAGCGGGCGGTCGACCTTTTACTGCTCGCGATGTCAGAAATAAGCCGGTCACTAAGCTATTGACGAGAATCGGCTGTCACGCTATTGGCCGCGCTCTTGAGCCGGAAGCTATCCGATAAGTACCGGCATTTAATTTCAGATTTTGAGGTTTTTTCATGGCTAATACGCCGCAAGCAAAAAAACGTATCCGTCGCAACACGCGCCGCACCGTGATTAATAAAAATCGCCTGAGCCAGATCCGCACCAAGATCAAGGCCGTGGACGCAGCTGTTGAAGCTGGCGACAAAACCATAGCTGCTGCGGCACTGAAGGCCGTACAGCCTGAACTGGCACGCGGTGTGAGCAAAGGTCTGTATCACAAGAATACGGCTTCGCGGAAGTTCAGCCGTCTGACAAAACGGGTTGCTGCGCTGCAAACAGCCTAAGCAATCTCACAGACCTGCATAGAAAAACCCGCCCGATTGTGGCGGGTTTTCTTTTGGGCGATCGCTTTTTGATTCGGGTTTGTCGGGCGATTCATCCGCCGCACAGTCGGTGTCTTGTCCCAAAGATCCGCAGATAACCCTGTTTTCCCTTGTGCACTTGATCCGAAAGGGTTCAAGTCGGTCGCAAGGCGTCAATCTGTCGCCGTTCAAAGTCGGTTCAGCCCGGCTTGTCTATCCTGCGGGCCAAGATGGTGGGTAATTTTAAGGAAGAAACATGAGTAATTTCACGAAACACGTATTCAGCCGTCGGCGGCTGTCCCTGTTGGCGCCGGTAGCGCTTCTTTCTCTCGCGGCTTGTGCAACACCGTTTCGTGCCGACGTTCAGCGTTTTGTCGCGCTTCCTGATACCACGGGCCAGAGCTTTACCGTGGTTGCAGCCGATCCCGATCTTTCGGGCGGTCTAGAGTTCGGTCAATATGCGATGCTGGTAGAGCAGAAAATGCTCGAGCTTGGATATCAACGCAGCGACGATCCCGCAGCGGCTGAACTGATCGTTAGCATGGACTATGATATTGACAAGGGACGCGAGAAAGTCGTTGCCGACGTCGATCCATTCTATCCTTCAGCCCGGTTCGGCGGCTATTACAGGCGTCCTGGCTACCGCTACGGTTTCCACGATCCGTTTCTCTACGGAGGCTACGGTTTCTCCGGCTATAACGGTGTCCGGAGCTTTACCGTCTATACTACGGAACTGGACATGAAGATTGACCGTGCGGTGGATGGCGAGCGCCTGTTTGAAGGCAAGGCCGAGGCGCTGTCGCGGTCGAAAAACCTGACCTATCTTGTACCCAATCTCGTCGAAGCGATGTTCACGGACTTTCCCGGCAACAACGGCGAGCAGGTGCGGATTTCGATAGCCCCCGAGAAATAACAGACGGAGTGCCCTCTGGCTTGAAAGCTGATCAGCTCTCAAGCTGGCGGAGCAGCATCCGGACGTCATTGTCCATCTCGCTGTCTTCGCCGCGCAGATGCTCCACGAGTTTGACCGCATGGATGACCGTGCTGTGGTCGCGGCCGCCAAATTTCCTGCCGATTTCGGGATAGCTGCGCGGCGTCATCACCTTTGCCAGATACATGGCAACTTGGCGCGGGCGGGCAACCGCGCGGGCGCGGCGTTTTGATGACATTTCGTTGCGATCTAGCCGGTAATATTCGCACACCGTGCGCTGGATCTCGTCAATGGTGATCCGGCGGCGACAGGCGCTCAATATGTCCGACAATTGCTCTTCGGCCAGTTCACGGCTGATTTCGCGACCGGTCAGTTGCGCATAAGCGAGCAGCTTATTGAGACCGCCTTCCAGTTCGCGCAAATTGCGGCTGATCGTACGGGCTAGAAAGTCCACGACCTCTTCCGACACATGCTGGTGCGGCATGGTGGCGAGGCGATGGTCGAGAATGTCGCGGCGCAGTTCGAGGCCAGCAGACTGGATGTCCGCAACCAGACCCATAGACAGTCGTGACAGCAGGCGCTGGTCGACACCATCCAGAGCTTGCGGAGGACGATCCGCAGCCACGACAACACGTTTGCCCTGGCTGATCAGCGAATCGACCGTGTGCAGAAATTCTTCCTGCGTCGAATTCTTGCCGACAATGAATTGTATGTCATCGATCATCAGCAGGTCGGCTTCGCGCAGGGACGCCTTGAATTCCATGCCCTCGTTGCGGCGCATGGCGGACACAAATTCGATCATGAACCGTTCGGCGGACATATAGATGATGGTCGAAGACGGAAATTCTTCGCGAAACGCATGGCCGATAGCGTGCATCAAATGCGTCTTGCCCTGGCCGGTCGACGACTGGAGATAGAGCGGGCTGAAAAGCGGCTTTTCGGCCGCGGCCGTGCGTTGTGCGGCGTTGAGCGCGAGAACATTCGAGTGACCGGCGATAAACTGGTCAAAAGTCATTCGGGGATCGAGATCCAGACGAAATTTGCTTTCGGGAACAGCTCTGATATTTGCCTGTGCCGCAGCACCATTGATATGCGAAATCTGGGCAATTTTTGCAGTTCCGGACTGGGCCTGAAATGCAAGATCGGTGACGGCAGCGTGATGGGCTTTCCATGCAAGCAGCAGACGCTCGGAATAGCGATCACGGACCCAGGTGGCAGCAAATTCCGAAGGAAGCTCCAACTGCAATAATCCTGTTTCCGAATCAAAAACCGAGAGTTTGATCGGTTTTATCCACTGGCCGAAAATTTGTGCGCCCAGATCACGGCGCAGACCCGCACAGATTTTAAGCCACACAGTTTCCAAATCATTAGAAATAATAGTTTCCCCGGCAACAGCAGTGTCTACAGACAGTCCGCTATCCCGGTTTTGTACACTTTTACTCACGAGCATCCCCCGACATCTTCCCCGTGGCGCGCGATCACAACGCCGACAATTGACCGCAGATCCTGAATTCAGCAGCCTTCAAAACCCCCAGCCATGGGAATGAATCGGGCGCAACTGTCCGTTGCTGAAAACACGTTTTCAACGATGATCTCTATTTTCAAATTAGGCTTCGTTATGGCAATCACAGCGACCAGCCGAGCCTCCTTAGTAAGCGCCTCTGCATGAGTCGATCAAGGGCGGCGCTGTAAAAAAAATGAAATATATCGATTGACAGCGACAAGCCGTGGATTTTGCTAAATATCTTTTTAAGGTACTGAAATGCATGCATTATATGCTGTGGATAATGATGTATAACTCGCGAATCGCGGAGTCAGCTAGGGTTCTGGTTAATGGCGAAATGATCATCGCAGACCGGCATGGAAAATCTATCTGAGTTCATCTTGTCAGCATAGGGATGCAAATAGGCTTGCCAAAGGCGCTGCGATTTGGCAATGGCGCTCGCCTGACCTCGACGATGCCAATATGCATCTTGTCATGGGGGCGATTAGCTCAGTTGGTAGAGCGCTTCGTTTACACCGAAGATGTCGGCGGTTCGAGCCCGTCATCGCCCACCACCACCCTGACATAGGATCGGGGATGGTTTGCCAGGGCGACTCGCCTCAGCCGAAACTCAATAATATGATGACGCAGGCCAGCGACAAGACAGCTGCGCCTATCATTGGAAAGAATCGCGTTCGATTTTCGGGCAGCGTTGTGGCGGCAAAGTCGGCGCGAGACCGGCGGCCCGTGATCATCGGTCCGACGAGATTCGCTTTGAGGACAAAATGATAGACAGCGATCGCCGCGATATGGAGTCCGATCAGCGCCGCCAACAGGTTGAAGTTGAATTCGTGGACCTCGGCCAACTGTCTGCCGGTATCGAAGGACACCAGCACGGCAAGTGGCCCTGATTCGAGGCCATCGACATCAACGGAAAATAATCCGGTCGCAATCTGGGTGACAAGCGCCAGCAGCAAGGCGAAAACGCCGAACACGGCCAAGGGACTGTGGCCAAAGCTTGGGCTATATTCCCGGTTGCGCAATTTTCCGACATAGGATTTTAGAGAGCCGATTCGTCGCACCATCGGGACAAAGCGTGCTGTCCATGTCCCGATCAATCCCCATATCAGCCGAAAAACGACCAGGCCGAACATGGTCAGACCGAGGCTTCTGTGCCAGTCCATATAGCCCTCTTCTGCGGTCCACCAGAGGAGGGGGACAAAAACCACCATCAACCAGTGGACCAGCCGGACGGCCCAGTCCCAGACCAAGATTCGCGCCGGATCGCTATTCATGGCGCGCTAGTCGTCCAGACGATATTTGTCATGGCAGGACTTGCAGGTCCCGCCCGTGGTCTTGAAAGCAGTCGCGATTGCTGCGACATCGCCGCCCTGAGCAGCAGCGTCGAGTTCTGCGGCGGCCTCCTGCATCGCAGCGACCTTCTCGTTAAAATCTGCTGTTTCTTCCCAGATAATCGGCAGGGCATCGGTTTCTACGCCTGATTCCGGGCCGGTGCCTGCAGGGAACCAGTCGGCCATGCCAGCGGCCTCTTTGGGCACAACCGCCGTAGCGGCCTGAATTTTGGCAACATCCGGGCTGTCGGCTTTCAACTGGTCACTAATCGACTTGAATGCCTTGCCGATATTCTTGAGTTGCGCCTGTCGTGCTTCGATCTGTGCCTTGACGGTCATTCCATTGGCCAGCTCGACATTGGCTGTTTCCGAAGCAGTGTCTGTTTCGCCAGTGTCTCCGCAGGCGGAAAGCAGGGTCAGTCCGGCAAGCACCGGTACCAGCATTTGTATTTTTCTGCGTTTCATCACATTCTCCATCAAGCCAAAGATGCTTCAGACTAACGCAACCGGACATAAACGCAATCGGCGGCGGCGCTCGAAGTTGACGATTTCCGCGAAAACCGTCGTCGGTTAGTGGTCTGATCGAAGGTGCAATCAATCTTCTGCCAGTGTTTCTTCCAGCAACGCGGCGGCCTTCGCACCGTCCCAATCCATGGCTCCTATAACCCGCCACACTTCCTTGCCTTGTGCGTCGTAGAGGACGGTGGTCGGCATAACGCCGGACCCGAAGCCGAAACTCAGGCCGTTTTCGGGATCGACATAAGGTTCCAGCTCTTTAAAATCGTTTTGTTCGAAAAACGGGATCACTTTTTCCGCGCCTTGGATGTCCTGCGAGACAACCAGCACCTTAAGCCGGTCCTTCTCGTGCGCAGCCAGATTGTCCAGCATTGGCATTTCCACGATGCACGGCCCGCACCAGGTCGCCCAAATGTTGACAAGTAGCGGCTTGCCGACAAAATCGCTCAATTGCACGGTGCTTCCATCAGGTGCTTGAAAAGACGTGCCCACCATAGCCGTACCGCGTTGGGAAATGTCCAATTTGCCGACCATGGCCTTGCCGCTCTCGATAGCATTGCCCGCTTCCTCGGCATTGGCGCCAGCAAATTCTTGCCCCACTTCGCTCGAGCCTCTATCGCAAGCCGTTAGATTCAATCCCAAGATCATGAACAGGACGGTTCGCATCACAAAAGGCACAAAAAATTCCAATATCATGTGGGGTGGCAGGTTTGCCGATGGCCCTTCATCAATCATGCGCGAGATAAACGCCTCCATCCCGTTCGACAAGAAATTATGGCAGGATGATATTCGCGCGAGCCTCGCCCATGTCGCGATGCTGGCGGAACAGGACATTGTCGATGCTGACGACGCAACGCAGATCATCAATGGACTGAACCAGATCGCGCAGGAATTTGAAGCCGACGGGGTGACTGAAAATCTCGACCTTGAAGATATTCACATGCACGTCGAAGCGCGCCTTTCGGAGATTGTTGGACCGGTAGCGGGGCGCCTCCACACCGCGCGCTCGCGCAACGATCAGGTCGCGACCGATTTCCGGCTCT
>JBALUX010000008.1:0-49451 GCA_036963725.1 Parasphingorhabdus sp.
GGTCAACGCCCTGTCGGAATGGCTGGAACTGGACATCTGGCGCGATGGTAAAGAGCATAATATGCGCTTCGAATTTGGCGATGCCGTAAGGCCGCTGAAGATCGTCGGCGATGCCCCGCCTGCGGACAATGCGACCGGCGTTAAAAAAGGCACGAAAGTAACCTTTTTTCCGTCTCCCGCCACTTTTAAGATCACCGAATTTGATTTCGAGAAACTCGAGCACCGCTACCGCGAACTCGCCTTTCTCAACAGCGGCGTCCACATCATCCTGCGCGACGCGCGACATGAGGAAGCGAAGGAAATCGACCTCTATTATGAAGGCGGAATCGCCGCTTTTGTCCAGTATCTCGACCGCAACAAGACACCGCTGGTGCCCGAACCGATCGCGATTCACGGCGACCGCGACGATGTCATCATCGACGTCGCGCTGGAGTGGAACGACAGCTATTACGAGAACGTCCTCTGCTTCACCAACAACATCCCGCAGCGCGACGGCGGCACCCATCTGGCGGCCTTCCGCTCGGCGCTGACCCGTACGCTTAATAACTATGCCGAGAGCTCCGGCGCGCTCAAAAAAGAGAAGGTCAAGCTGACCGGCGATGACATGCGCGAAGGCCTGTCCGCCATCGTGTCAGTCAAGCTCCCCGATCCGAAATTCGGTTCACAGACCAAGGACAAGCTGGTCTCCTCCGAAGTGCGCCAGCCGCTGGAAAGCCTGATGGCTGACAAGCTCGCCGAATGGCTCGAGGAAAATCCGCAAAATGCCGCAATGGTCATCCAGAAGGTCATTGATGCCGCTGCTGCCCGCGAAGCGGCTAAAAAAGCCCGCGAACTGACCCGGCGTAAGGGGGCGATGGACATTGCTTCGCTGCCCGGCAAGCTGGCCGATTGCCGCGAAAAAGACGCGAGCAAATGCGAACTCTTCCTGGTGGAAGGGGACTCCGCTGGCGGTTCGGCCAAACAAGGCCGCGACAGCATGTATCAGGCGATCCTGCCGCTCAAGGGCAAGATCCTCAACGTCGAACGCGCCCGCTTTGACCGGATGCTCTCGTCGAAGGAAGTCGGCACGCTGATCCAGGCGATGGGCACAGGTATTGGCCGCGACGATTTCAATCTGGAAAAGCTGCGCTATCACAAGATCGTCATCATGACCGATGCCGACGTCGACGGCGCGCATATCCGTACCTTGCTGCTGACCTTCTTCTATCGGCAGATGCCGGAGATCATCCTCAACGGCCATCTCTATATCGCCCAGCCACCGCTCTACAAAGTCGGCAAGGGCAAGAGCGAGGTCTATCTCAAGGACGACAACGCGCTCGACCAATATCTGGTAAATGCCGGACTGAGTGGCATGATCCTGCAAACAGCCGAAGGCGCCCGGAGTGGTGAAGACCTGCGCGGCCTGATCGAACATGCCCGCAGAATGCGCAGTCTGATGACTTATGTACCGCGGCGCTATGACAGCACCATTGTCGAGGGAATGGCGCTCACCGGCGCTCTCAATCCGGATCACGGCAATGCGGAACGGCAAGCCGCTGTCGATGCAACCGCTGCATGGATGGACAAGGTCGACGAGGAAGGCCGCTGGTCCGGTCAGGTTTCCGAAGAAGGCGGCTATCTGTTCCAGCGTTTCTGGCGCGGCGTCACCGATCACCATATCATCGAGGCGAAATTTCTGGAAAGCGCGGAAGCCCGCAAGCTCCACCGTCTCGCCTCCGAAGAAAGCGCCACCTATAATAGCGGTAGCCGACTGGTGAAATCGACCTCCGGCGATGCGGAAAGCGCGGACGATGAAATCGTTGGCGCTGAAGGCACGCTGATCACCCGCCCATCGGAACTGCTCGACACCGTGATGGCAGCAGGCCGCAAGGGCCTCGCCATTTCCCGCTACAAGGGTCTCGGCGAGATGAACGCCGAGCAGCTCTGGGAAACGACGCTCGACCCGGAAGTGCGCTCGCTGTTGCAGGTGACTGTCGAACAGGCCGATGTAACCGATGATATCTTCACCAAGCTGATGGGCGAAGTGGTGGAACCGCGGCGCGAGTTCATCGTCGACAATGCGCTGAACGTCGCCAATCTGGACGTTTAGTCTCGCTAGGCCTTTAGGCCATATGGCAAAGCAGCATTCCGGCAGTTAAATGTCTGCTGCAATGATGGCGAGACAGACATGAGGCATAACCTCGGCAACGAGCAGAAGCGATGAGCCGCGTCATCGTCTGGTATGACGGCGCCTGCCCGCTGTGCATCCGCGAAATCGCCCTGATGCGCAGGCTGGACCGGCGCGACGCCATCACCTTCATCGACATCTCAACGCCAGCTGCATCCTGCCCGCTAGACCGGCAATTGATGCTTGATCGCTTTCACGCTTCGGAAGACGGCCAGATATTGTCAGGCGCGGTAGCCTTTGCCGCCATGTGGCGTGCCATCCCGGTCATGTGGCCACTTGGCCAGCTCGCCCGCATTCCGGGCGCGCTGCCGATCCTTGAAGCCCTGTACCTACAGTTCCTCAAGGTCCGGCCACACATCCAGAAGCGGTTCAAGCCGATAGACTAGAGTCAGGAAGCGGCGGCGACAGCCCCCATCATCAGTTCCTGATCCTTGCGGGTGGGATTGCCGCGCAGGCACAGCCCGCCATTGACCTGCAAATTCTCGCCAGTCATGAAGCATTCGTCACTGGCAAGGAATACAGCAGCGGCAGCGATATCTTCGCTGGTTCCGATGCGACCTAGCGGATAGCGTGCTTCAAAAGACTCAACCAGTCCGGGCACCTGATCGACACCGGCCGTCATTGGCGTCCGAGTGAGACCGGGAGAAATGCTGTTGGCCCTGATCCCACGATCACCAAATTCATGGGCAACGCAGCGGATGATATGATCGGTGGCCGCCTTCGTGCCCATATAGGCAGCGTGATCGTTCAGCATGATCGTCGCGGTGGCTGAGCTGATCTGGATAAGCGATCCGCCGTCGTCCATCGCCTTGATCATTTCCTGATAGAATTGGAAGGGCCCGACCAGCTGCAAGGCCGACATCGTTTCCAGCTCTTCCTTGGTATTCTCCAGGAAAGGTTTGAGAAAGCCCAGACCCGTCCCATTGATGGCAATATCAACGCCACCCATTTTGCTCTTGGCAGTCTGGGCGAGTGCCTTGATATCGGCTTCGCTGGTGAGGTCGCAAAGCGCATAATGGCCGCCAAGCTCCTCGGCAAAGCGTTTCAGTTCGTCTTCCTTGCGCCCTGCGACCAGTACCTCGGCGCCTTCATCGTGCAGGCGTTTGGCAATCACCTGCCCCATATTGTCCCGACCCGCAGCTCCCAAAACCACTGCTCTTTTTCCCTCTAGACGTCCCATATAATCCGCTCCTCTATCTGGTTATATTCATCACGACATATTAGCCTGCCACCCAGTGCAAGCTACTCTCACTATGATTATCTCCCGATGGCAAAAATCAAAAAAAAAGGCCGGATTAACTTGCGTTAACCCGGCCCAGATTAATCAACGGGAGTTGACTAGAACTTGAAGGCAGCTTCCACGAATACTTGGCGACCGCGATTTTGCGTAACTACAAGATCGTCACCAACGCCTGGCTCGAGGAACGGACGTCCGCTGCTGGTGTTGACCCAGATTTCGTCCGTCAGGTTGACGCCGACCAGGGACAATTTCCATTTTCCGTCAGGATCGCCGATCGAGACCGAACCGTCGATGGAAATATAGCTGTCCTGCTTCAGATCCGAGAAGGAATCTTCGTTGGTGAAATAGGATCCGCTATATTGGAGGTTTCCGTTCAGTCCCAGTTCGAGGGCATCACCCATGGGGACAGACCAGTCAAACGCAGCATTGGCGGCGAATTTGGGCGCGCGTGCTGCCGCCCGGCCATTGATGTCCTCTCCGGAAGTGGTCACGAAAGGTGCGGTAAATTCTGCGTCGGTATAGGCGATCGAACCGGAGAGATTCAGGCCTTCGACAGGCGTGCGCCATCCCCATTCGACATCAACACCCTGACTGGTGAGCTGGCTGGCGTTGAACGTCTGGAACTGGACCGCAGCGGCATCGAAATTCTGCACCTGCAGATCATCAAATACATAATAGAAGACCGAAGTATTCAGCGTCAGCGTACGATCGGCAAATTGTGCCTTGACGCCAACTTCACCACCGAGACCGGTCTCCGACTTGAATTTCAGCGCATCGGCAACAGCCTGGCGTGTAGCGGGGTTCGGGTCATTGAAGCCCAGCAAGCTGGAGGATGGCAGAGCGCTATTGTCGATACCGCCGGATTTGAAACCGGTTTTGAAGGCACCGTAAATATTGATGTCCGGAGTTGCCTGATAGCGAATGGACAGTTCAGGCGAGAAATTGTTGTCGCTGAACTTGATGGGACCGGAGAAGAAGCCGCTCTGAATGAACGCCGGGCCAGATGACAGGAAAGTATGGACATAAGGCACGGTTATGCGGCTGGTCTTGTTTTCGTCGGTCCAGCGCACACCACCGGATACCTGCAGCTGTTCCGTCAGGTCCAGCGTCGCACTCGCGAAAAACGAAAGCGCTTCGGTTTTGGTGTTCTGCTTCTTGTACCAGTCATAGGTATATCCGGTGACCGGATCTGGCCCGACAAAGGAAATGTTCACGCCCTGTTGCGAGGTGTTGAAATCAATATCCCGCGATTCATAAAATGCGCCGACCATGAAGTTGAAGATGCCGTCAAAATCAGTGGTAACGCGCAATTCCTGGGTGAACTGCTCGGTCTTGTTCACAGGATCGCTGCAACCCGCATTACCCGGGACGCCCGGCGCGATTTCCCCGACATAGGCATAGCAGTCCGTATCGATGGAATCGAGGCTGAGATAGCCGGAAACCGATGAGAGGGTCAGCGTATCGGAAAGATCCAGATCCCATTTCAGGCGACCGAAGAAAATTTCCGTTTCGCCGTAAGGCACGCCATTTTCAAAGCGCGTGTCACCACCGGAGCCAGCCGGTACGTTGGACACAAGTGCCGCAGCACCGTCGGACGTATGATAGAGACCATCACGGTCATTACAATCGGCGTTGGACGGAATGACAAGACCGCCCTGAAGCAGATAAACAGGGTCCGCCACGCCGTTGGCACCACAGTTCACATCGGTATGACCAATGGCCCCATCGCTCTTGTTCTTGACATAGTTCAGCTTCAAATTGGCATTGAAATTGTCAACCGGATCCCATTGCAGGGTTACGCGGCTAATGAAATTGCTGATCCCGCGGGAATCCCGGATGCTGCCATCGGGATTGAAAGCTGGCGTATCCGGCGCAAGCTTCACATAATCTTCGATATCCTGATATTGCGCAGCCACGCGGATGCCCAGCGTATCACTGAGCGGACCGGAAATATGCCCGCCGACAGTATAGCCGTTTTCTTCAAACTCGTAGGAAGCTTTGCCGCCCATTTCCCAATCACGGGTCGGGTTGGCGGAACGAATGGCGAAAACACCAGCCGAGGCGCTTTTACCGAAGAACAGAGACTGGGGCCCCTTCAGAACATCAATCTGCTGCACGTCGAAAAAACCGGCCTGTACGATACGCATCGTGCTCACCTGTACACCGTCAAAGTCGAAGGCAACGGCGGAATCGAATGCTGCGGAAATATTGGATGACCCGACGCCGCGCAGGCTGATCTGGCCGCCAGAGCCGGAGCCGCCAACCTGCACATTGAGCGCGGGCACACGGCTGACTACGTCGGCGATTTCATTGACCTGGAATTTTTCCAGCGTTTCGCCTCCGATAGCGGAGACGGTCACAGGCACTTCCTGCAAGGTTTCGGTTTGCTTACGGGCGATCACGGTAATGACATTGCTGTCGTCATATTCGGCAGCGTCTTGTGCATGGGCTGGTGCGGCGATGCCGGCGAAGGCCAGACTCGCTGCCGAACCCATCAGCAGCCCCCGGACGGAATTGCGGGGCAATATTTTATCAAGACGTGTCGATTGTGAACTCATAAGAACCTCCAAAAAAAATACCTCAGCTATGAACCTGAGGTACATCCAAAACTGACGGCTTTTTATTTGCCGCCTTAATTTCAAGCGACTAACAGGTCCGTTGGTGCCTGCTACTGTCACTTTCGCTATTTGGAGCCTTGCCCTATTACCAAAAATGACAGGCCGGGATCAGCTTGCGCTGCCCCGGCCCGATTTGATCAACGGGGATATCAATCAGAACTTGAAGGCGGCCTCCACGAAGACTTGACGACCCCGGTTCTGGGTGACCACGAGATCGTCACCGACGCCTGGTTCAAGGAACGGACGACCGCCACTGGTATTGACCCAGATTTCATCAGTCAGGTTCACGCCGACCAGCGACAATTTCCATTTGCCGTTCGGATCACCAACCGAGATTGAGCCATCGATGGATATATAGCTGTCCTGCTTGAGATCCGAGATGGAATCCTCGTTGGTGAAATAGGATCCGCTATACTGGATATTGCCATTGAGACCGAGTTCGAGCGAGTCCCCCATCGGCACCGACCAGTCAAAGGCCGCGTTGGCAGCAAATTCCGGCGCGCGCGCCGCTCTCCGGCCATCGATGTCTTCACCCGAGGTCGTCACAAAAGGTGCGGTGAACTTGGCATCCGTATAAGCGATCGAACCGGAGAGATTCAGCCCCTCGACCGGCGTGCGCCAGCCCCATTCGACATCAACACCCTGGCTTGTCAGCTGGCTGGCATTGAAGGTCTGGAACTGGACCGTAGAGGCATCAAAATTCTGCACCTGCAAATCGTCGAACACATAATAGAAGACAGAAGTGTTCAATGTGACGGTGCGGTTTGCAAACTGCGCCTTGACGCCCACTTCGCCACCCAGACCTGTCTCGGATTTGAATTTCAGCGCGTCGGCAACCGCTTGGCGGACGGCCGGATCCGGATCATTGAAGCCCAGCAGGCTGTTCGATGGCAACGCGCTGTTGTCGATACCGCCGGACTTGAAGCCGGTCTTGAAAGCACCGTAGATATTGATATCCGGCGTGGCCTGATATTTCAGCGAGACTTCAGGCGAGAAATTGGAGTCCGTGAAGGTAATCGGTCCGGAGAAGAAGCCGCTGCTGATAAAGGCCGGCGTCGCGGACAGGAACGTGTGGACATAGGGAACGCTGATGCGCGAGATTTTCTTCTCGTCGGTCCAGCGGACACCGCCCGACAGTTCCAGCTGGTCGGTAAAGTCGAGGGTCGCACTGGCAAATAGCGACAGGGCCTCGGTCTTGGTATTCTGTTTCTTGAACCAGTCATAGGTATTCCCGGTGACTGGATCGGGTCCGACGAAGGAGATGTTCACACCCTGTTGCGAGGTGTTGAAATCAATAGTGCGGTCTTCGTAGAACGCGCCGACCTTGAAGTTGAACATTCCGTCAAAGTCGCTGGAGATACGCAGTTCCTGCGTGTATTGCTCCGTCTTGTTCTGCGGATCGCTACAACCTGCGTTGGCCGGTACGGTGGGCGAAAACTGGCCGACATAGGCATAACAATCGGTGTCAACCGCATCGAGGCTCAGATAACCGGAGACCGAGGACAGAGTCAGCGAGTCGGTAAGATCGAGATCCCATTTGAGCCTTCCGAAGAAAATCTCGGTTTCGCCATAAGGCACACCATTTTCAAACCGTGGCTTTCCGGCCGAGCCGTCGGGAAGCTGGCCAGTCAAAGCAGCGGCACCGTCAGTGTGATGATAGAGACCATCGCTGTCGTTGCAGTCGGCGTTGGAAGGAATGACCAGACCGCCGGAAAGAAGATATACAGGGTCTGCCACACCATTGGCACCGCAATTGATATCGGAGTGACCGACCGCGCCATCATTCTTGTTTTTCACATAGTTCAGCTTGAGATTGGCATTGAAATTGTCGACCGGGTCCCATTGCAGGGTTACGCGGCTTACAAAGCTATTTAGTCCTCGGGAATCCCGGACGCTGCCGTCGGGATTGAAAGCAGCCGTGTCCGGAGCAAGCTTCACATAATCTTCAATATCCTGATATTGCGCGGCAACCCGGATACCGAGCGTTTCGGTAAGCGGACCGGAAATATGTCCGCCGACCGTATAGGCTTTTTCCTCGAACTCATAGGATGCTTTGCCGGCCACTTCCCAATCTTGAGTGGGATTGGCTGACCGGATGGAAAAGACGCCAGCCGATGCGCTCTTGCCAAAGAACAGCGATTGCGGCCCCTTGAGAACTTCAATCTGCTGGACATCGAAGAAGCCTGCCTGCACCATCCGCATCGTGCTGACCTGAACACCGTCAAAATCAAAAGCCACGGCGGAATCAAAAGATGCGGAGATGTTGGATGAACCGACGCCACGAAGACTGATCTGCCCGCCCGAACCGGAGCCACCCACCTGCACATTCAGCGCGGGTACCCGGCTGACCACGTCGGCAATTTCGTTGACCTGATATTTTTCCAGCGTATCGCTACCAATTGCAGTCACGGTCACCGGGACCTCCTGCAATGTTTCGGTCTGCTTACGCGCGATAACGGTAATCACGGAGGACTCGTCAATCTCGTCGGCAGCCTGGGCGAATGCCGGCGACGCGAGACCTGCGCAAGCAGTGGCTGCGGCGGAACCCAGCAACAGCGATCTGATCGCTCTGGGTTTTAGGTCGGTTTTGTGGCGTGGTGGATATCTGGTCATTACTCTCTCCCAAATGGTCCGACCTGGTCAGTCGGTACCCTTTTCCAATTTTTGGCGGTTTTTCCGCCTTATTGCGGGATTATCCTAAGCCGCAGTTTCGGATCGCTCTGCTAGCCAATTTGATAGCAAATACGAGAAACTGTGATTTTTGCGCAACATTTGTAGGTTTTACGCCGTTAATCGGTAACGCCCCTAGCGATAGTGCTAACGATAATAGGGATTGCGTCGTCGGATGACTCGCCGCCTATAGGGGGTAACAGTCCAGAATTCGGAGAAAACAAGATGAGCCGCCTCAATGGAAAAATTGCCATCGTAACCGGAGCCGGTTCCGGCCTCGGAAAAGCGATCAGCGAAGCATTTGCTGCAGAAGGCGCTCGGGTCGTTCTGACCGACATCAATATGGAAGCGGTCACAAAAGTTGCCGACGCAATTGGCACCAATGCAATGGCTCTTCAACAGGATGTCGTCGACGAGCAGCGCTGGGATGAGATATTTGGGTCAACGGCTGATGCTTTTGGCACGCCCCATATTCTGGTCAACAATGCCGGCCTCGTCATTCCGGGCACCATTGAAGATTGCACGCTTGAGCTGTTCCGGAAACAGACGTCTATCATGCTCGATGGTGTTTTTCTGGGATGCCGCAACGCGGTCCGGGCCATGAAATCCAACGACCAGCCCAGCTCGATCATCAACCTCAGTTCGATGGCAGCCCTTCAGGGCTATTCACCATTCGTCGCCTATAGCGCTGCAAAGGGTGGTGTGCGGTCGATGACCAAATCGGTGGCCCTGCATTGCAAGGAACAGGATTATCCGATCCGGTGCAACAGCCTGCATCCCGCCGGCATCGATACACCGATGGTGCGTCAGGAAGCCGTTGGCGCAGGTGGCGGAGAAACGCCGGCAACCGGCATGATAAAGATCGGCGAGCTGGGGCACCCCAATGATGTTGCAGCTCTATGCGTCTATCTCGCCAGCGATGAATCACGTTTCATGACCGCCGGCGAATATCCGGTCGACAATGGCGTGCTCTACAAGCCAGCCTGATCTCAGGAGGCGGCCGCCCCCATTGCGGTCGCCATCTGGTTCTGGAATTCCGCCAGATCGAAATAGTCCCGCCATTTGGCGATCTTGCCGTCGCGCATTTCGAACGTGCCCATCACGCGGATGGCAATCCATTGCCCGTTGATCCGGAACTTGTCGGTGCGCTCGGTCAGCACCGTGTCGCCGTCGGCAACAATATGGTGCACGATCCATTCCGCGCCATCGGAACCCATGCCGGAGCCATCGAAAAAGGCCTTCACCGCATTGATGCCGACACAGGGTTCCATCGGGATATTATGGTAGAAAATATCATCCGCCATGGCCGCGTAGATCGCGTCATAATCCAGCCGGTTCCACGCATCGATAAAATCGAGCACCTGTTGCTTGCTGTCGGCCATGGCGAAATTCTCCCTTAATCTTCCGGCGAAACGTCGAGGATCATCTTGCCCTGGTTGGCGCCGGAGAATAGCTTCATGAACGCAGCGTAGCTGTTTTCGATTCCCTTATCGATATCCTCGTCATGCTTGATCTTGCCCTCGGCGAGCCATTGTCCCATTTCGGCAATGCCTTCGGCGAAGCGCGGTGGATAATCGCGCACCAGGAAACCCTTGATCGTCGCCTGACGCGAGATCAGATACCAGAGATTGCGGATACCGACCGGCTCCGGGCTGTTATATTCGCTAATCAGCCCGCAGAGTACGACGCGGCCATATTCGTTGATCGCGGTAATCCCGGCGTCAAGAATTTCACCGCCGACATTTTCCCAGATGATATCGACACCATCGGGAGCAGCCGCCGCAATCTTCTTTTCGAGCTCGGCCTGGCTCTTGCCGCGATAATCAATGGCGGCATCGAAACCATAATCTTCGGTCAGGCGACGGCATTTGTCCGCGCCGCCAGCGATACCGATTACCCGGCAGCCCTTGATCTTGCCGATCTGGCCAACCAGCGAACCAACCGCACCGGCAGCACCGGTTACCAGCAGGGTATCACCAGCCTTGGGCTTGCCATCGTCGATCATACCGAAATAGGCGGTCATCCCGACCGCGCCGAGTACCGATAGAAAATTAGTTGGTGAAGGAACCAGCGAGGCATCGACTGGCGATGTAAATCCACCAGCTTCGACCACCGAATATTCTTCCATCGCGCCAAGACCGACAACCCATTGGCCCACCGGGAAATCGGGGTTTTTGGATTCGGCAACCCGACCGACGCTGCTGGCCGTAACCGCAGCCCCCAAAGCGATCGGCGGCATATAGCTTTCCGCATCGCTCATCCAGCCGCGCTGCGCCGGATCAAGCGAGATATAATGGTTGCGCACCAGAAACGATCCGTCAGAGAGTTCCGGCAGATCCTCTTCGACCAGCGCAAAATCGCTTTCCTTTGGCTCGCCTACCGGGCGACTGACAAGCGTAAATTTGCGGTTCTTGGTCATATATTATCCTTCATTCGCGATTTTGTGGGATTTCTTGATTTTCTTGGCGAGCGACCATTTGTGGACCTCGGTCGGACCGTCATAGACCCGGAATGCGCGCACTTCGCGGAACACCTGTTCGACGACAGTATCCTTGCTGAGGCCTGTGCCGCCCATCACCTGAACGCAATTGTCCGCGATGCGGAACAAAGCCTCGGAAACGGCAACCTTGGCCATCGAGCTCTCGGTGGTTCCCAATGCGCCGGTGTCGAGCACCGTGGCGCACCAGTCGATCATCAGTTCGGCCTGCTTGAGATCGATCTGGTTCTGGGCCAGCATGAAGCCGACGCCCTCATGATCAATCAACGGCTTGCCGAAAGCCTGTCGTTTGCAGGCATAATCAATGGCAATTTCCTGCGCCCGGTCGCAGCAGCCGAGCCAGCGCATGCAATGGGTCAGGCGGGCCGGAGACAGGCGCACCTGCGCATATTTGAAACCCTCGCCGCTTTCGCCGAGCATCTGGTCGGCCGGCACGCGGAGATTATCGATTTGCACCACAGAATGGCTGCCCGGCATCGAGCTGTCGATCGTGTCCAGAACCCGTTCGATCCTGATCGCAGGATCGGGAAGGTCGACGAGGAACATGGTCGCGCCCTCGGCGGACTTCGCCATGATGATCCCGACCTTTGCGCCCTTGGCGCCGGTGATGAACGTCTTGCGACCGTTGATCACCCAGTGATTGCCGTCCGGTTCTGCGGTCGTCTGCATCATCATCGGATCGGAACCCGCGCCATTTTCGCTGGCCGGTTCGGTCATGAAGAAAGCCGAACGCTCCCGGCCGGAAACCAGCGGCTCGAGGAACCGCTCTTTCTGTTCCGGCGAGGCGCATTTACCGAGCAGATACATATTGCCCTCATCAGGCGCGAACGTATTGACCGCCAACGGACCCAGTGGCGACAATCCGGACTTGCGCAAAACCAGCGCCGTTTCCAGATGCGTCAGATGGCTGCCATCCTCGCGGATATGCGGTGTCAGGACACCGGCCTCTTTGGCTAGCGCGCGCATTTCCTGCACCAGCTCATCGGTCGGACCGTGATCCTCGCAACGGACGTCCTTTTCATAAGCAAAAATCTTGTCGCGAACGAATTTCTCAACCCGTTCAGCCATTTCATGCGCCTCGGCGCTGATTTCCTTGGTCATCGAATCTCCTATCTTTGGAGAATCGTTACGGCAGATACGCCCGGCGCGCCATAGACTTGCGTATAGGCGGTTTTGGGATCGCCCGGCACTTGCCGCGCGCCCGCTGTTCCGCGCAGCTGCACGACATTTTCGTAGACTTGCCGCAAACCGGAAGCGCCAATCGGCTCACCACAAGCCAGACAACCGCCGTCGGTATTGATCGGCAATTGACCATTGATCTCGCTGCGCCCTTCCAGCAGCCACTGTTCCTGCTCGCCCGGCTTGCAAAAGCCGTTTTCCGCCATGTGCATGATTTCCGCACCGGATTCGGTATCCTGCAACTGTGCGATATCGATATCTTCCGGCCCCATACCAGCCTGTTCAAAGGCCGCCTTGGAAGCTATTCCGGTTGCTGTTCCGCCGCGCTCGTTATCGATCGAAGCAGCAAATACCTCGAACGATCCGGCTGGCCGCGTACGCATAACCGAAGATTTGAGCCGGATGATCGGAACACCCAATTCCCTCGCCTTTTTCTCGCTTGCGAGAATGAGCGCGACAGCGCCTTCGGCCGGTGAACAGAACATATATTTGGTCAGCGGGTCGCAGATCATCGGTGCGTTCATGATTGTATCGAGATCGACCTCGCTGCGCCGCCATGCATGATCGGTTTTTACCCCGTTGCGGAATGCCTTTTCGGCAACTCGGCCCAATGTCTCACGGCTGATATTATGCTCGTGCAGATAGCGCATGATTTTCGCGCCGAAAAACTGCACGGTGAGCATATAGCCGGCTTCGCCATACCAGTTGGGCAGTCCGTAAGCCGACGGGTCGGCGTTGAATGCGCCGCGCGGATGCTTGTCGAAACCGACCGCCATACCCATTTCATATTCGCCCGACTTGATCGCGCTCACTGCTGCGTTGAGCGCCGACCCGCCGGTTGCGCAGCCATTGGAGACGTTGATGAACTGGATACCGGTCAGGCCCAGCTGCGACACCATATTGTCTGCACTGCCCGAAGCCGCCGAGCCACCAAAGGCGAACTCGACATCTTTCCATTCGATACCGCTATCGGCCAGTGCCTGCCTGACCGCGAAAATTCCCTGGTCCATGCCGTCACGTCCTTCGGTCCGGCCAAAGGGGTGAATGCCTGCTCCTACGATACAAACGTCTGACATGATTATTCTCCCTGAACAGGTTTAAAGGCATGGATGAGCAATTGCTCTTCTGGCGGAGCATCGGGATCCAGCGGGATCACCGTAAACTCGACTTCCATGCCGATTTTGACATCATCCGGATCAACGTCGGTCAAGCGCGATTCGACCATCGTCTGGCCCGGCAGGCTGACATAGGCGACCACATAGGGTTTGAATTTCTCCGGATCGGTGGGCCCGATATAGGGTGGCTTGGGTGGGAAGCGCTGGACCGTATATGTCCAGACTGTTCCGCGCGTGCCAAGCGTGACCGGTTCGATATTATCATCGGGCGTCAAGGGCAGCGGAAAGAATATATGGCCGGTTTCCCGGTTCTGCGCACCAATCAGCGCGCTCATATCATCGGTAAACAGATTGTCAGCAATCGGTTGTGCACTCACGAAAATCTCTCCCTTTTATGCGAGTCCTATAAGGGGGAAAGCGGGCGGCAAATAACTGCCAAAACGGCTAGGATAACCACGCGCTAATAACCCGGATGTACCGCCAGCATACCGCCATCGACCAACAAATCACTGCCGGTGACAAAACTGCTGTCATCGCCCGCCAGATATACGGCGGCTGCGGCCAGATCACTGCCCTGCCCGATCCGGTTCATCGGTGACATGGCGGCTGCCATGTCGACCATGCCCGGAACGCTTTTTGCTGCCGTGTCGATAATCGCAGTATGGGTCGCGCCGGGGACCAGATTGTTGCACCGGATATTCAATCCCGCTTGCGCGCAATGGACCGCTACCGATTTGGACAACATGCGCACCGCGCTTTTGGAGGCTGTATAGGTCACATCACTGGGCAGGGCCGCGAACGCGCTGGTCGAAGCAATATTGATAATCGAACCGCTAGAGCCGCCGGGATTTTGCTTCATCGCGGCAATCGCTTTCTGGCAACCCAGCATCACACCGGTCAGATTGATGCCGAGCAAATGGTGCCAGCTTTCCAGATCGATATCCTCGATAGTCTTGCCAATCACTATTCCGGCATTATTGACCAATATATCCAGCCGACCAAATTCGTCTTTGACCTTGTCCATCACTCGGTCCCAGGATTCGGCATCGGAAACATCCTGCACCATGAACAAGGCGCCCGCCTCCGTAGCAACGGATTGACCCAGAGCTTCTTGGACATCGGTCGAAAGAACTTTTGCGCCTTCCTGAACAAAGCGCTCGACGGTCGCGGCACCGATACCGGACGCTCCCCCGGTGACGATGGCGACTTTGCCCTCCAATTGACCCGACATATTCTTCTCCCTATCAAATTCAGCAGAGGCTTATCTGGCCCCGACACTCTAGTTCCGGCATAATCTTAAACGAAAGGATGCTCGATGCTGACGCCGGAACATATGACGCAAGTCGTGGACCAATATTTGGCCGCGATAAACGCAGGCGACATGCCCGCGGTAATGACGATTTATGCCGATGACGCCGAGGTCGAGGATCCGGTCGGCACAGAGCCGAAACGCGGCGACGATATCCTGGAATTTTATATCAACGCATTTTCCGGCGGCGCCAAGGTCGAACTGACCGGTCCCGTGCGTATTTCGGAGAAAGCGGCGGCTTTCCCGTTCCGCGCCGAAATAAAACGGCCGGGCGATCAGCTTTTGATCGTGGACGTGATCGACATTTTCGAATTTGATCCAGCCGGCAAAGTGCGCAAGATGACGGCCCATTTTGGCCCTGCCAATGTGACCGTCAGAACCGCATAGATCGCTCCGCGGCTGATCAAAAGCCGGAAATTTTGGCCCAGCGATCACTGTGGAAACCGGCGTCGCCGAACATCTGTTGCGCTACATGCACGCGCTTGAAATAGAGTCCGACATCATATTCGTCGGTAACCCCAATGCCACCGTGCATCTGGATCGCTTCCTTGGTCGCAAGCTGCGCGACCTGACCGGTCTTCGCCTTGGCCAGCGAACAGGTCATTCCGGCATTGTCAAAATCCTCGTCGAGATCCTTGAGCGATTTCAGCACAGCCGATTTCATCATCTCGATCTCGGTCGCCAGATGGGCGGCCCGGTGCTGCAATCCCTGAAACGAACCGATTTTCTGGCCGAATTGCTCGCGCTCCTTGAGATAGTCCGTGGTAACCCCGAACACCTGTTGCGCGGAACCGGACATCTCGGCGCTGAGCACCGCGCGGCCGGCAGATAATATGCCCTCCAGCGCGCCATAGCCGCCATCCAGTTCACCCAAGATATCATCCCCGGTAACTTCGAGGCCGTCGACCGAAATATTGGCAGCATTGCGGCTGTCCACCATCGGCGTGTGCTCGCGAGTGATTTCAGGCGCATCTGCGTCCACCAGGAACAAGGTAATGCCGTGCGTGTCGCCTTGCTCTCCGGATGTGCGCGCAGCGATAATCAACTTGTCAGCGACATGACCGTCGGCAACGAAGGTTTTGGCACCGGAAAGGGTAAAGCCGTTACCCGATGGTTCGGCTGAAAATGCGATCCGGCTGGGATTGTGGCGCGGCCCCTCGTCGACAGCCAGGGCAAACAGTTTTTCGCCGCTGCTGATCGCCGCGAGATTTTCCTCTTTCTGCTTCGCCGATCCATATTGCTGGATCGCGGTCGCGCCCAGAACGGAAGTGGAGAAAAAGGGCGAGGCAGTCAGATTGCGGCCCATTTGCTCCGCCAGAACGCCGGCGCCGACATAGCCAAATCCGCTACCGCCATGGTCTTCATCGACGATGATTCCGGCCCAGCCCATCTCCGCCATCTCTGTCCATAGTTCACGACAGAAACCATCCGCAGGCTTGTTGTCGCGAACTTTCCGGAATGCAGCTACCGGAGCCTTCTCCGCCAGAAAACCGCGCGCGGCATCCTGCAGCATTTCCTGTTCTTCATTGAGTATCAGCAGCATGTGTATTTCGCCCTATTGGCTCGGCAATCCCAAGACGCGCTTGGAAATGATGTTAAACTGGACTTCCGTGGTGCCACCAAGGATCGAATAGGCCCGGTTGTAGAGCCAGTTGTTGGCGAGACTGCCATATTCAATACCATCTTCACCGATGGTTGCCGCAGTCGTGCCTTCGATATCCATACGCAGTTCGGTGCCACGCTTGGTCAGCTCCGAAGCGACATATTTCAGCATCGACGATTTCGCGCCCAGACCGTTGCCCGCATTGGCTTCGTCGGTCATCCGTTCGACCGTCAGATTATAAGCCCAATTGTCGAGTTCTGCCTGCGCAATGCTTTGACGGAGAGCAGGATCGTCGAGACGTCCGGCGGCATCCAGACCGATTTTCTCGGCAGCAAATTTACCGAGGCTTTCCGGTCCGCTCGTGCCACGCAAGGGCGACATCGTGCCAAGCATACCGCGCTCGTGCACCAGCAGGTTCTTCGCCACATCCCAGCCGCGATTGACCTCGCCGACAACAGAGGCGTTATTGTCGCCATAGCTTTTCGGCACTTTGACATTGTCGAAAAATGTTTCGCAAAATGGTGAATGGCCGGAGATGAGCACGATCGGCTTCACACTGATGCCCTCGCTCGCCATATCCATCAGGATGAAGGTTATGCCCTTATGCTTCGGAGCATCGAAGTCGGTCCGTACCAGACAGAATATCCAGTCGGAAATATCGGCATTGGATGTCCAGACTTTCTGGCCGTTAATCAGCCAATGATCACCCTTGTCCTCGCATTTTGTCTTCAGCGAAGCCAAATCCGACCCGGCACCCGGCTCGGAATAGCCCTGGCACCAGCGAATTTCGCCGCGTGCAATCCCCGTCAAATGCTGTTCTTTTTGCTCATGCGTACCATAAGCCAGCAGTGCGGGGCCGAGCATCGAAATACCGAAATTGCTGAGCGGCTTGCGTGCGTCGATTGCCTGGCGCTCTTCGTCAAGAATCTTGGCTTCGTCAGCGGAAAGGCCCGCCCCGCCATATTCCTTTGGCCAGGTCGGTACAGTATAGCCCTTGGCCAACGCGCGCTCGAACCAGATTTTCTGCGCTTCGGACTGGAACTCCCATTGGCGTCCACCCCAGCACTGGTTTTCGGCGGTGATATCGCCATCGCGCATTTCTTCGGGGCAGTTTTCTGCCAGCCATGCCCGTACTTCTGTACGGAATTTTTCCAGATCGCTCATGACCTAACCTCTCGTGACAACCATGTCATATGTCAGCCTGCATGATGCGGGCACTGCGCATTTAGTTAGCGATATCATCGTTTGCATCAGTCCAGACGAAGCATTTGCTTGCCAAAATTCTGGCCGGCGAACAAACGCCGCAATGTTACGGGAATATTGTCAAAGCCTTCCTGGATATCTTCTTTGAAGGTTATTCTGCCTTCCTTGATCCACTGCCGCATGCGTTTTTGCGCTTCGGGAAATTCGCTCGCATAATCGGATACGATAAAGCCAGACATGCTTGCCCGCTTGAAGATAAGGTTGAAGTAGTTTTCCGGCCCTGCGGGCATGTCGCCCTGCTCGTAGCGTGAGATACCACCGCAGATCGCAACGCGCGCGTGCATGGCAATATGGGCGAGCGCATCGTTCAGAATCTTGCCGCCAACATTGTCGTAGAAGACATTGATCGACTGGGCGCAATGTTCCTTCAATTTCGCCCGGACATCGTCATTCTTATAGTCGATCGCCACGTCATAACCGACATCGTCGATCAGCCATTTGCATTTTTCTGCGCCGCCAGCGATGCCGATCGTCCGGCACCCTGCGATTTTGGCGATCTGCCCGACCATCGAACCGGTTGCACCGGCCGCGCCAGACACGACAACGGTATCACCCGGCTGCGGTCGGCCATGTTTCAACAATCCGAAATAAGCGGTCATCCCGGTGGTGCCGAGCGCTCCGAGGTTTGCGGCGAGCAAATCATCATCGGGGACCTTGTTCAACTCACCGCCTCGGACATGCGCATAATCCTGCCAGCGCAACATGCCCATGACCTTGTCGCCAGCCGAAAAATCCGGGTGCCGCGACTCGATGACCGTGCCAACGCCCGATCCGCGCATCACTTCACCAATTTCTGTGGGCGCTACATAGCCGCCGATATTTTCCATCCAGCCCTTTTGCGCCGGATCGAAACCCAATATTTCGTTCTTCACCAGAACATGACCTTCGGCGCATGACGGCACTTCGGTGACCACTTTTTTGAAATCATCGTCAACGAGCCCGCGTCCTCTGGGACGCCCATTGATCAGCCACTGCCTGTTGTCGGTCATTTTTTCTCTCCATTGGAAGACTTGGAAACGTGTTAGACGGTTTCTTTCGGTCAACCGAACTGCCAGCTTTGATAGCTGGCGGATTGGAAATAGCGATTGCATCCAGCTTTTCTGCGGGTTTCTTAGGCATGATCCGCGCTTTTCTGCCATAGTCCCGCGAGCAACTATGTTCGACCGGACACAGCCAAATCGCGGCTCACTCCCTATAACAATAGTGGCGGGCCAGCCCGCTCGCGCTATGAAGTTTTCAAAGAAAGCGTCCCCTCCAGAGGGCCGCATTACAAAGGAGCAAAGCCATTGGCCAATAGTGACATGGCGGACAAAGACGTCCTCGTTGATATTTTCACCCGCGCCGACCTGATCATGCAATCGGATATAAAATTCCGTCAGATGATCGGAGCGGGTCAGCTGCAAATCGTCTATTATCCCGTGCGCGGCCAGGAGGTCGTGTCTTCGGCGATGATGGCAGCGGTGAACAAGGAAGATTATCTGGTCACGATTTATCGCGGCCTGCATGATCAACTCGCCAAGGGCATTCCCTCCAAAGACCTATGGGCCGAATTTGCCGGCAAGATGGCTGGCACCTGCAAGGGCAAGGGCGGGCCGATGCATATTACCCACCCCGAAACCGGAGTGATGGTCACGACCGGCATTGTCGGCTCGGGCATCCCGATTGCCAATGGCCTGGCGCTTGCCAGCCAGCTCGACAAGGATGGCAAGGTCACGGTCTGCTGCTTCGGTGACGGCGCGACCAATATTGGCGCCTTCCATGAAGGCCTTAATATGGCTCAGGTCTGGAAGCTGCCGGTTATTTTCCTGTGCCAGAACAATCTCTATTCCGAGCACACTCCGATGTCTTTCGCCACCAGTTCCGATTCCATCAAGCAGCGCGGCGAAGGCCTTGGCCTGCGTTCGGTGCAGGTTAACGGCAACGATGCCAGCGCCATGTATGCGGCGGCCAAAGAGGCGGTCGAATATGCGCGGGCGGGTCATGGACCGACCTTGATCGAAGCAATGACCTTCCGTTTCCACGGCCACCTGCTTGGCGACACCAGCCATTATATTCCGAAAGAAGAAATGGAGCAGGCGAAAAAGGATGATCCGATGCCGATCCTGCGCCAGCAGCTGCTCGATCTGCAGATCAGCGAAGCAGATATTGCTGCGATCGAGGCAAAAAATGCCGCAATCATTGAAGAAGCATCGCAGTTCGCACTGGATACCCCTTATCCTCCCGGCGATGAATATCGCATCGATGTCCTCGACGTGGAGATTGCAGCATGACCGATAAACCGAAAGAAATCATGTTCGCGCAGGCCTGTAACATGGCCTTGGCCAAAGCAATGGCGGATGACCCGAAGGTGATCCTGATGGGCGAAGATATTGCCGATGAACAAGGCGGCGGTGTGTTTAAAGTGACCCTCGGTCTTTCCGAGAAATTTGGCACGGACCGCGTGCGCTCCACGCCGATTTCCGAACAGGCGATTGTCGGCGCAGCTGTTGGCTCCGCGATGGTCGGTTACAAGCCGGTTGCCGAAATCATGCTGATGAATTTCATCACGGTTGCGATGGACCAGATTGTCAATCACGCGGCCAAGCTGCGGTTCATGTCCGGCGGCCAGACCACCGTTCCACTGACCATCCGCACGACCACCGGTGCAGGCACCGGTCTCGGCGGTCAGCATAGTGACATGCTTGAAGCGTGGCTTGCCCACGTACCCGGCCTCAAGGTTGTCGCCGCTTCCAACCCAGCCGATGCTTACGGCCTGCTTTACTCTTCGATCATGGATCCCAATCCGGTAATTTTCATCGAGAATACGCCCGGCTATTTCGTCAAGGGCCCTGCCCCTGCGCCGGACCATGTGGTGCCGCTCGGCAAGGCATCTGTTCCTCGCGAAGGCACCGATATTACGCTGATCGGCTATGGCAGCAGCATCAGCAGATGCCATGGCGCTGCGGATAATCTCGCCAAGGACGGCATCTCGTGCGAAATCGTCGATCTGCGGACGATCGCTCCATTTGATGAAGAAACGGTGCTGAAAAGCGTCGCCAAAACCAAGGCTGCAGTCGTCGTCCACGAAGCGGTCCGGAATTTCGGCGTAGGCGCAGAGATTTCCTCGCGCATTCACGAGGAACTGTTCTCCGAACTGAAGGCCCCTGTCGGCCGCGTCGGATCTGGCTATGCGCCGGTTCCTTTCTCACCAGCGATCGAGAAGGCCTGGATGTTCAACCAGGACGATGTCGAACGTGAAGTACACAAGATCTTAGGGTAAAATTACAATGGCAACAGAAATACGCATTCCCAAATTGGGCTTCAGCATGGAATCCGGCATTCTCGCGGAATGGCTGGTCGAAGACGGCGCGGACGTAACCGCGGGTCAGGAAATCTACGCGCTGGAAAACGAAAAATCGACCCAGGAAGTCGAATCACCCGCCAGCGGAAAACTGAAGATCATCGTCCAGGCGGACGGCGAAGAATATCCGGTAGGCGAACTAATCGGAACGATTGAATAACCAAGGCCACGAGACTCCACGCCCCTATCATTATCGTTAGGAATGTTTGGTTGACTACAAAACCAAACAACGCGACACACAGCGAATAATAACAAGCGTCGCAAGGAGTAGAGTTGGATGGCTGCGAATTTTATCGCCGAGATTCCTGAAATTGGTCGGAAACGTTTCCGCGAAAATGTAGATAGTGTCACGATTACCAATCCAGCGGAGATTCGTCCCGCTGCAGAGGCTGTGCACAAAATCGCGCAATCCTATGGATTTCGTATCGCAGTATCGGCGGACATTTCATCCAAGGCACATCTCGTCGATGCCGACGGCAATCTGATAAACAAGGATGTGTTCGGCTGGGTAGCCGAAGGCGAGCGCTGGTGGGAAGACACCCGCCTTGCCCTCAGTTCTCCCCTGCCCCGCGCCTGCCGCTACGAGAGCGAACCAATCTGGTGCAACGCCGAGGGCTTTCACGGGCATTGGCCGAATGAATATCTCGACAAGATCGATCTGAAGGATTTTTACGCCCAATCCCAGACCTCGAAATCGCACATATTGATTCCCGTACATCTGCCATTCGGCCAGATCGCGGCGGTCAGCTTCTCGACACTTGAACACGGCATAACCGATCTTACCGAGGCCTATCGGCTCTATTCCGACTTTTTCGGGATTGTCACCGGCCGCTTTGTGACCGGCTATGTCTTGGCCATGCGTGAAAAGCACCGGATGCCGGCCAATTGCATCCTGTCAAAGCGCGAAGCAGAATGTCTGCACTGGGCCGCGATCGGCAAAACCGACAAGGAGATCAGCATGATCCTGTCGCTCAGCCATGCAACGATCCGTTATCACGTCAATCGGGCCGGGCAGAAGCTCAACAGCGTCAACCGCGGCCAGACGATTTTCAAGGCCGGTCAGCTGGGATATCTCGGCGCGACCGACTAGGGTCTATTTCCGCAATATTGCAAAGACCGCGGTCATCGTCATCAGCACCGCATCGCCGCAGACAATCTGGCCGCTGCAATAAGCAGTGCGTTTGCTGATCCGGTCGATGCTCGTATAAGCTTCGACCCAGTCATCAAGCTTCGCAGCGGCGAGATAATTGGTGTTCAGATTCATCGTTGCCACCGGCAAGCGAGGCCGTTCGGCTTCGTGAACCTGCAGACTGAGCGCCACGTCAGCGAGCGTCCCGAGAACGCCGCCGTGCGCCACATTGATGTGGTTGATCTGCCCCTTGTGGATCCGCGTCCCGACGACGATACAATCGTCATCGGATCGCACATAATAGGGCCCGGCCATGTCTAGAAACGGGCTGGAAAATTTCGCTCGTTCAAAACCGGCCGGGATATTATCGGCAGAAAAACTGTCCAAAGTCAGGCAACTGCCTTTTTGGAGCTTTTCGGTGGCTCTTCGGAATCCAGCCACAGGTTCAGCGTCTCGTGAAAATGCCGGAGTTTCGATTCCTGATATTGCGCGAACAGGGAGACCCCGTCCGGCTGGCTTTTCACGCCTTTTTGCATCGCTTTGTGATTGAGATAATCCTGGTTGAAAATCTTGTTCAGATAGCTGCCAAATTCGGTTGCCTGGGTATAATCGTCATGCAGGTCCAGGAACGTGCATTTCGCTGGCTCGGGCCGCTCCGCACCTTCGGGCAACGGGACCATGAACATGACTTCATGCAGCGATTGCTCCGGATTGTCTCCATCCGGCCGGAACCGGTAGAAGATGGGATTGAAATCCGCCCAGGGGCTGATGTTCGGGAAGACGCTATAGAAAATTGCATCGACGAGATCAGCATCACTGATACTGTCAACCATGTCGCCCCATGCCGGACGCATTTCCTCGCGCCGCGCCTGCGCCGCCTCGTCACGCATGGCGTGAGCGGAAACGTCGGTATGGACCATCGGCATATTTTCATCATCCGGTGCAATCTTGCCGCCGATCCAGTTGCACATATGCGGATCTGCAGACGTCACATCACCTTCGATATAATTGGCATCCATATCGAAAATGCCGCTCTTGCCATTGGGCAAAGAAACTTTGACGCGATTCTCTTCCAGCCGCTCGAACTTGTGCTTGCTGATCGGGTGGACGAAGCTCTGGAAAGCTTTCTGATCGGGAAAGGCTGTCGGATCGGGATTGACCAGATCGGTATGCGGGCTGGGCTGACCATGGGCAGACATCGCCCGGGACATATTGTGCCAGACATCATATTTGCTGTTTGCGTCAGCGAAGGCCGGCATCAGTTCCGGATGGGTGCCGACCACATGATAGGATTCCATGAACGCTTCCTGGGCAATTTTCCAGTTGCACGGCAGCCGCTTGATCATGTGCGCCGCCTTGAAACGCCGTTCGAACGGAATCTGGAAATGGCGGTCGATATCGCCGAGAAAATCTTCGAGCGGCTCGCAATTCGGATCCGGATTGATAAACACGAACCCGCCCCACTCACCGACGCTGATTTCCTTCAAGCTGTGGGTTTCTTCGCTTACCGAAGGAAAATCCCATTGGCATGGCACTTCTTTCAACTTGCCGTTCAGTTCCCAGGACCAGCCATGGAACGGACAGCGCAGCGCCTTTTGACCCTTTTTGTGATTGTCGCAAATCGCCCGGCCGCGATGCATACAGCTGTTCGGATAGGCCTTGATCTCGTCTTCCGAGACCCGGACAACGAGAAAGGAAAGTCCGGCAATATCGTAGACGAAAGTATCGCCGACATTCTTGATATCATCCTTGTGGCAGGCCATTTGCCAGACGCGTTTCCAGAGTCTCTCGACTTCGCGGTCATGCTCTTCCTTGGTCCAGTAGCGGCTGACCTCGACGGTAGTGACGCCAGGCTCCATCGGAGATTCTTCAAGAAACACAGCCGGCGGCGCGACTTTGTCGCCTTCCAGCAATTCCGTATAGGAAATCCCGTTTGACCGATTATGTCCGGTTAAAGTCTCAACCATCATCTTCTCCTGAAAACTAAACGTCTTTGTTTCGATCAAAATAGCCTAAACAAGCCACTCGGCCACTAGTGAATCTGGCAGCATCGCCTGTTGTTTTTGAGAGGTTAGCCCCCGGCAATTACCTGTGTATCTTTGCATCATTATAGAGACGGAAGCGAATCCGCCCCGAAGGAGAAATTTCACGTGAAGCTTTATTCCAGCCTTGGCCCCAATCCACGTTTTGCCCGGATGTTCATTCTCGAGAAGGGTATCGACGTCGAACGCGTGCATATCGATATCCTGACGGCGGAAAACAGGCAGCCGGACTTTGCAGACAAGAACATCCTCGGTACCACACCGGTGCTCGAACTCGATAATGGCTTCATGCTCAGCGAGATCATGGCGATCGCCGAATATCTGGAAGAAACCCATCCCGAGCCCGTTCTGATTGGATCAACTCCTCTGGAGCGCGCCGAAGTCCGGATGTGGACCCGCCGGATCGATCTGGAAATTGCCGTTCCGATGACTCTCGGTTTCCGCGGCGGCGTTGGCCGGCCGATGTTCGAACCGCGCATGGATGTGGTTGGTGCCGAAGGCGCAGCCGATCTCACGCGCATGTCGGACAATAAATGGAAATGGCTCGACGGGCAGCTCGAGGGCAAAGACTATATCTGTCAGGACAAGTTCACCATGGCCGACCTGATTGCCTATTGCTTCATCCAGTTCGGCTATACGATCGGCTGGTCGCTGCCGGAAGGCACGGACAATCTGGCAAAATTTGTTGATCGGATCGGCGAGCGCCCATCCTCGAAAGTCTGGCAGGACAGCGAATGAGCGGAAAGCCAGCCTCTCTCGCCAAGCTCGGCACGATTATGCAGATCAGCTATGTGCCGGAAGATTATGATGCCGCGCTCGATTACTGGACGCAAAAAATGGGCGCCGGCCCGTTTTTCCACACCGAGAAAGTCGAGGTGGAAAATGTCAAATATCGCGGCGAGCCGTCCGATATCCAGTTTTCCATGGCGATCGGCTATTGGGGCGATGTCCAGGTCGAACTGATCCGCCCCAACAATGATGCGCCCTCGATGTTCAAGGACTGGCGTGAAAAGGGCCTGCAGGGCGTGCAGCACCTCTGTCTGGTTGTCGACGATCTCGATCATGCGCGCGCGCTGACCGAAGAGGCCGGCGGCGAAGTCCTTCAGGAAGTCAGCCTGCCCGGCGGTGTCGGTGGTGCTTTCTACGCCGATTATGGCGGTGGCCCCGGCACGATCATCGAATATCTGCAAATCCCGCAAGCCGGTCTCGACGGCTTTGCAGCCATGCGCCAGATGCATCTCGACTGGGATGGCAAAACAAACCCCGTGATAGGAAAAGAATAGATGAGCGAAGCGCCAGAACGCCGCCCCGACCAGAAGCCGATCCAGTGCGTGCTGGTCGCCGCCGGCAAATATCATGATATCGATTATGCCCGGCTCGAAGTGATGAAATTGCTCGCCGAGGATGACCGCATCCGGGTGCGGGTGTTCGAAGATTATGAAAATCTCGAAGCGATCAGGAATACGGATTTTCTCGTCAGCTACACCTGCGACCTGAAGCCCAGCGAAGCGGCGCAGAAGAATATCCAGGATTTTGTCACCGGCGGCGGGCGCTATTTTGCCCTGCACGGCACCAACTCGGTCCTGCGTTTTCTCGAAAGCGGTCTGGTCGACGCGCCGGATGAAATGCCGGTCTTTGCCGACACGCTCGGTACCCGCTTCCTGTCCCATCCACCGATCATTCCGTTCACGGTCGACAATGCCCAGCCGGATCATCCGCTGGTCAAGGGTATCCCGAGCTTTGAAACCGTCGACGAGCAATATCTGGTGGAAACCCGTGCAGAACTCGATGTGCTGCTCGACACCGAATATAACGGAACGGACGATATCAGCGGCTTTGTTCACAGCGACATCAAGAAGAGCCGCCATCCTGTCTTCTATATCCGCCGGATGGGCGAAGGCGCGGTTCTCTATCTGACCATGGGTCACTGCCGTGGCCATTATGACATGGAGCCGGTGCTCGACTGGTGGCCAGAGATTGACCGTTCCGGCTGGCAGCAACCGATCATCTATGACCTGCTCCGCCGCGGTATCGGCTGGAGCTGCGAAACCGCCATAGCAAAATTCTAACCCCGATTTCACGAAACACACAGGAGAATAAAATGGATTTAGGACTCAAGGGCAAAAAAGTCATTCTCACCGGCGGAAGCCGCGGCCTCGGGCGCGCGGCGCTGGAGCATTTTGCAGCGGAAGGCGCTGATGTCGCCTTCTTCTCGCGCAATGCCGAGCAGGTCGCTGCCGCGAAGAAAGAACTCGAAGCCCATGGCGGCAAGGTGATCGCCGATGCGCTCGATATGACCGATCTTGACGGCTATGCAAAATGGCTGGAAAAGGCCGCCAGCGAGCTTGGTGGCTGCGACATTTTCATCCACAATGTCAGCTCGTCCGGTGCCGGCGCGACCGGTGACTGGGAAGTTACTTTCAACACCGACATCCTCGGCGCGGTCAAAGCGATGGAAGTGCTCGAACCCTATCTGGAAAAATCAGACGACGGCAGCGTGATCTTCATGTCTTCCACCGCAGCCTTCGAAACCTTTGTTGCGCCACAGGCATTCAACGCGATGAAAGCCGCGCTGATCACCTTTGGCAGCCAGCTGAGCCAGTCGCTCGGCCCCAAGGGCATTCGCGTCAACATGGTTTCCCCGGGCCCGATCAAATTCCCCGGCGGCAACTGGTCACAAATTGAAAAGGGCATGCCGGAATTTTACGAAGGCACAAAAGCCGGCTTTGCATTGGGTGATTTCGGCACTGCCGATGATGTCGCCCGCGGCGTCGTCTTTCTCGCCAGCCCGGCGTCCAGCTATACCACTGGCGCCCATCTGGTCATCGATGGTGGCTTCACCAAACGCGTACAATTCTAAATTGAAAAGCTTCCCCTTCCTGATGGAGGGGGAAGCTTGATCTTCCCTTTACGGGGTTCCGTGTCACCACCAATGGCATAAGCCCGATTTACGGTCGCCCCCCGCTGATAGGGCTACCTCGCCAAAACCATCATTGTGATCGCTCACCCAATGATTTTATGATGCAAGCGATCCAAAGCGCATTATAGCGCGCGTCATGTCGTCCCCGCTATCAAAGATCACCCGAACATCGGCGCTTTGGAAAGCCGTGCCCTATCTCGCTCTATTTGGCGGGATGGTGTCATTGGCGGTTGGGACCTCCTTTGCGAAACAGTTGTTTCCGGTGATTGGCGCGGAGGGCACCGCCGCGCTGCGGGTCAGCCTGTCGGCCCTGATATTGCTCTGCATCTGGCGCCCCTGGCGTTTCAGGTTGAACCGGGCCGATGCAGGGCGGGTGCTCTTATACGGGCTCGTGCTGGGGCTTATGAACCTTACATTCTACCTGTCCCTGCGGACCATTCCGCTGGGACCGGCCATCGCAATCGAATTTACCGGACCATTGGCTCTGGCGTTAATTCATGCGCGGCGCTGGATCCATTTTCTCTGGGTGGGCTGTGCAGTGGCAGGCCTGGGACTTCTGCTCCCTCTCCGCGGCGGCATATATGCGTTAGATCCCATAGGCATTGCTTTCGCAGCCGCAGCGGGTCTGTTCTGGGCTCTATATATCATTTTCGGAAAAAGCCTGTCGCACATGCACGCAGGACAGTCCGTGGCACTGGGAATGAGCACCGCTGCTATCGTCATCCTGCCCTTCGGCGTCATGAGCGCCGGAACGGCCTTGCTGTTGCCCTCCGTCCTGTTTTTGGGCCTGGGTGTTGCCCTGCTATCCAGCGCCTTGCCTTATTCCCTCGAGATGATTGCCCTGCGCCATATCCCGGAGCGGACGTTTGGCGTCATGCTATCTGCGGAACCGGCCATAGGTGCGGTCGCAGGCATGGTCATCCTCCATGAGCAACTCAGCGGCCTGCAATGGTTCGCCATCGGCTGTATAGTCATAGCCTCTATCGGCGCGCTCCTGACGACAGAATCAGACAATCCGATCGCCACGCCCGGTGCACCGGCATAGATGGGCGATTGCACCGGCAAGCAAATCTAGCGATCCGCTAAAACCGACATTTCAGTCGGCTCACATATGAGCGAGCGCGAAATCGAGAGCTGCGCAAACGGCAGTCACTTGCGCGTTGTTGCATTCCCGGGGCGTCGCCCGCTCGCTGTCCGGATAGACTTCGGTTGTCGTCTTGAACCGGGCATCCGTGATGGCGCCGCACATCGCATATTGGGCTTGCGGATATTCGATCACACCGTGCGCGACTACGGGCGAGCCTATAATCATATTATTCTCATCCGGCGGAGCGATATGGGTTACCCGTTCGACCGCCGAAATGATGGACTGCTGGAAGGCAGGTTGCGGGTTCTCGCTATCGTCAACCAGATAGAATCCGTCCGGCACGGTATCAGGCACATAGCTTTTGCCGTCTCGTGCCGCGAGCGCGGGACGGAACTCGGTCTCGTCGCTGTCGGTTGTTTCATGCAGGTCGATATGCAGAAGGAACGGTCCGGTCTGCGCGGCGACCAACGCCATCAGCGCCGCGCACTCAACCGCTTCGCTATCTGCTTTAAAATTGCGATTGGGATCCAGTGCGTTGTAATTCCAACGGTTGACGCGCTCGTAGGCCCAGGGGCTCACGCAAGGCGCTACCAGAAGATTGAATTTCCCCGCATAATTGGCTGCGTGCTTCTCCAGAAATTCAAGCGCACCCATGATTCCGCTCGTTTCATATCCGTGGACTCCGCCAGTTACCAGCGCTGTGGGCAGAGCCGGATCGTGAGGACCGTTGCGAAGAGCGAAGAGCGAATAAGTTTCACCAGCATAATCGAGTTGACCATAGGGGATAATCTCAAACCGGTCAGCCAGAGCCTCGATCCGCGGCACCACATCCTCGGCGTAGCGGCGCTGGACGGATTGACCGGCCCGCCATTGCTTCCGCTCCTCATCTCCCCAGGGCTGGCCCGGAATTCCGATCGGATAAAAAGGGGTGCTGTTCATTCTGGTCTCACTGGCTAGGTTCGCAAATCACGACTTGCGAGTTGCGCTGCCAATTCTAGACGAATTTCGACTTAGTGCCAGAGTTGCTGTCCGCTTTCAGAATAATACGGCCCCCGAAAACACGCGGTTCATCTCTCCATCACTTCCCTTTGCTGGTAAAAGCTCCAATCCTCTGATGCATATCGGGACCATGGCCTTCGCTCTCCATCACTTCCCACTGCAGCCCTGCATCAAGCGGACCGCCATCGGTCGCCTCAAGCAGACGTTTGTTAGCGGCGTGAGAGAAACCGGAATTGGCGACAATCTTGCCGGCAAGCGCCGCAATCTCGGCATCAAATTGCGCGAGCGGCACGGCATATTCCGCCAGACCGATGCGCACGGCTTCCCCGGCATCGATCATGTCGGCGGTAAACATCAGTCGCTTGGCGGTGGCGATGCCGACCCGACGCGGCAATCGCTGGCTCATCCCCCAGACCGGCGTCAGTGCCCACTTGGCATGGGTGTCACCAAAGCGCGCGCTATCGGCTGCCAGAATGAAATCGGCAGCGAGAGCCACCTCCAGCGCGCCAGTATAGCAATGGCCGTGCACCGCAGCGATCACCGGCTTTGGCAGTTTTTCCAGCATCCGCAACGTCTCGGAATGCCAGCCGCGCGAAGGTACCGCCTCGCCTTCGGCAATGTCGCCTAAGTCATGGCCCGCCGAAAAGCATTTCCCCGCACCGCGCAGGACAACGCAACCAATGCTGTCATCTTTACGCAGATCCTCGACATGGTCGCGCAGCTCCCGGAACATCGCCACGGTCAAAGCATTGAGCTTGTCCGGGCGATTGAGCGTCAGCAGCGCCCAACCCTCCCGGTCTTCCCGCAGCACCAATTCTGTCATAACCATTCGCCCTCGTCCAAATACCGTTCGTGCTGAGCTTGTCGAAGCACCTCTCGACGAAAAGTGCCCTTCGACAGGCTCAGGGCGAACGGTAAAGTCTCAACTTTAAAATGCTATCGATCAGTTGACCGCCCGGTCCTTGCCCTCCCAATAAGGCGCGCGCAGGTCCTTGCGCAAGATCTTGCCTGACGGATTGCGCGGCAGGGCGTCGATAAAATCGATCGATTTCGGACATTTGAAACCGGCAATCCGCTCGCGGGCATCGGCGATCAGTTCGGCTTCGGTCAGTTCCTGCCCGGGCTTAAGCACGACGCAGGCCTTTACCGCCTCGCCCCATTTCTCGTCCGGCACCCCGATGACCGCGACATCGGCAACCTTCGGATTGGCATAAAGCGCATTTTCGACTTCCGCCGGATAGACGTTTTCGCCGCCCGAGATGATCATGTCTTTCAGCCGGTCCTGAATATAGAGATAGCCGTCTTCGTCGAGCGAACCGGCGTCGCCGGTGTGCAGCCAGCCATCGGCATCGATGGTCTCGGCTGTGGCTTCCGGACGATTCCAGTAACCTTTCATATTCTTGGCAGAGCGGGTCGCGATTTCGCCAATCGTGTAAGGCGGCAAGGTCTCGCCCGTCTCCGGATCGATGATCTTGATCTCAACACCGGGAAGAGGCGTGCCGACCGAACGCATTTTCTCGTTGCCGTTCACGTCGTGGTCTTCGGGATTGAGCGTGGTGATCGTTCCCGATGTCTCGGTCATGCCGTACATCTGGACAAAACCGCAGCCAAGCACATCCATCGCCTGTTTCATCAACTCGAGCGGGATCGGCGACGCGCCATAGGTAATATATTTTAGATTGGAGAAATCGACATCCTTGGCCCGTGGGTGATTGAGCAATATCTGGATCGCCGCCGGCACCATGAAGATTTTCGAGATATTATATTGCGCAATCAGATCCAGCGCCTGGGTCGGATCATATTCCGGCAATACGATGGCGCTACCGCCGGTGAACATCACGCCCAGACCAGTGCCGGTGCCGCTGATATGGAAACAGGGCATGGCAAGCAATGTGATCTCGCCCGGAATCGGCTTTTGCCAGTCCATCAGATCCTCTTCGGTGACACCCGAACTGCGAGAAGAGAAGATCGATCCGCTGGTCATGATCGCGCCCTTGGGATGCCCGGTGGTACCGGATGTATACAGCTGCAGCGCATCATCTTCTTCGGTGCAGGACACCATCGGATCAATCGCGTCAAAGCCGTCGCGCCATGTCGGATAGCTGGCGAAATCACCCTCGGCTTTCTCGCTGCCCAATATCAGTTCGACATGGTCCAGATCCGCTTTGATCTTGCGCACCAGATCATCGAAGCCGGGGCCGATGAAGAGAATCTTCGCCTGACAGTCATTCAATATATAGGCGACTTCCGGCGGTGCCAGTCGCCAGTTGACCGGCACCATGACGGCGCCCAGCTTGGCCGCACCGACTAGGATTTCGAAATAGAGATGGCTGTTCTTGCCCATATAGGCGATCCGGTCGCCCTTGCCGACGCCTCTGGAGGCCAGAGCCTGAGCCGCCCTGTTGCTGCCTTCATCGAGTGCGGCATAGGTCATCTCGTCATTTTCATAGGTGAAAACCACAGAGTCCGGTTGTTCCTGTGCGTGAAAACGCACAACATCGGCAATGGAGATAATGTCTTCTTCGGTCATGCAATTGTCCTCTTTGCGCGATTCTGTGATCGGCTTTTCCATGGAATACATAGAGAGGCTGTCACATGATACAGCCTAGCAGATTGACTAGCCGCGATGCCCTGAATCCGGTGGCAACGAAACCGCTAGCTGCTCTAGGATCAATCCATGCGCAAACTGGCATTGCATCAGATCACCATGATGGACGGCGGACCGGAAGGGCTTGTGCGCTTTGCCGCGGAATCCGGAATGGGCGACATCTGCCTTTTCACCGCCACGCCGCTCGACGCAAATGGCATCCCCATGTTTCCGGTCGTCTCAGTTGAGGCTGCAAATTCCTTCAAAAACCTGCTTCGCGACCATGAGGTGCGAATCATCAATGCGGAATATTTTCCGGTGATGGCAGCGCAAGATGTCGCAACCTATTTACCGGCTATCACGCTTGCCGCAGAACTTGGCGCCAAGCGTCTCGTCAGCCACGTCCACGAAACCGACCGGCACCGCGCCGAGGATCAACTTTCGACGCTTTGCAATATGGCTCTCGACCACGGGCTGGAAGTCGGCTTGGAATTCACCGGCTTTTCTGCCGGCTGCACCAGTCTGGACGATGCGGTCGCGCTGCATGGTCGCGTGAACCAGCCCAATTTGAAGATCGCGATCGATGCGCTGCACCTTTTCCGCACCGGTGGCATGCTGGCACAGTTGCAGGCCGTCGACCCGGCGATCATCGGCTACGCGCAACTGTGCGATGGTCCGGATTTCCGGCTATCGGGCGATTATCTTGATGAAGCGATGAACCGGATGATCCCCGGCGAAGGTGTCTTCCCGCTAAGAGAATTGGTCGCCTTGCTGGGACCGCATGTCGATATCGACATTGAAGTGCCCAATTTTGCCGGTCCTTCAGGTTCAGAGGCACAAGCATGGGCGCAACGCGCCGTCACCGCCAGCCGCGATCTGCTTGACTAAGAGGCCGGGGGCTCGGGAGCGTTGACCGGCGGCAAGTCCGAGAGATCGAGCCAGTCATTTCCGGACTGGTCATAAAGACTATCCAGCACCGCGAAGGGCAGCCGAAAAGGTCGTCCCCAACCGCTATTCCACATCGCAACCACGCCGGTACGCGCCACCGGATCGAATATCATCGTCGAGCGAAAGCCGTCCACCGCGCCGCTATGCCCGACCAGTTGCCGGCCGGAATAGGTGAAGCTCCGCCAGCCCAATCCGTAGGACGGCTCCCCGAGCGCGCGGGCGAGGTCACCGCCATAGGGACGCTTTGTCCGGACCAAAGGCTCGTGCGCCAGGGCCAGCGCCCGCTTTGACAGGATATCCTTATTCTCGCCCATCTGCGCGCGCATCCAGCGCGCCATATCGACGATATCGCTGCTCACCCCAGCGGCAGCGGGAACGCGCCAGTAGGATTCCGACAGGGTGCGCACCTGATCACCGCGATGCGGCCGCGCCCAGCTTTTGGCGCCGGTCAGGCCGGTCATGCCAAATTGCGCGCTCTTCATGCCAAGCGGCTTGAACAACTGCTGTTGCACCGCGTCAGAATAGAGCGTTCCGGCGGCCTGTCCCAATATCTCGCTCGCCGCATCAAAGGCGATATTCTGATAGCTGTGACAGCTGCCGGGCACACATTGCAACGGCGCGTCGGCAAGCTGTGTACGGAGCAGTCCCGGATCCTCGCCATCCTCCAGCTTGCTGTCATAGGCATTTTTGGTGAGGCCGGTCCGGTGCGACAGCAGCTGCGCCAGCGTGACCTGCGTCTCGGCATTGCCGGGCAATCGAAGGGAGGAATGCCAGCTGCTCAGCGGAGCCTCGAGATCTACTTTGCCCTCTTCCGCCAGTTTCGCCGCTAGCGCACCCGCGACGCCTTTCGAAACCGAGGCCCAGCGAAACACCGTATCCGGCATCACCCGCTTGCCGCTATCTTTGTCTGCCACACCATATGTACCGATAAAGCTGAGCTCGCCGCTCTCGACGATGGCCACGGCCAGCCCCGCCATTTCGGGCTGTGCCGCCAGCACCGTAAAATCACGGTCGAGGCCGCGATAATCAATTCTGCCATGCCAGTCGTCAGCGGCGACGGGCAGCTTTTTTTCAACTTCCGCTTGCGTAAGCAGGGGCAGCGGAAAACCGGACTGCCGCTCGACAAGCGTACGATAACCATACCAGCCGACGAGCAGCAGAGCCGCCAGCCCGAACAGCAGCGCCAGAGATTTTTTCACGTTCAGTATCTTATAAGGCTAATTCATAGGCAGCGGTGGTTTTCGCAGCGACATCTTCGGCGCTGATACCCGGAGCTAGTTCGATCAGCCGGAACGGGCTGTCATGGTCGGGGCGCTGGAACACACATAGATCGGTAATGATCATGTCGACAACATTGGTCCCGGTCTGCGGCAGGGTGCAGGCCGGTATGAATTTGGGGCTACCGTCTTTCGCGCAATGATCCATCACGACGATGATTTTCTTCACGCCGGCGACCAGATCCATCGCGCCGCCCATGCCCTTGATCATCTTGCCCGGGATCATCCAGTTCGCGATATCACCATTTTCGGCAATTTCCATCGCGCCCAATACGGTCAGATCGATGTGACCACCACGAATCATCGCGAAGCTGTCGGACGAACTGAAATAGCTCGAAGAAGGCAATTCGCTGATCGTCTGCTTGCCGGCGTTGATCAGGTCGGGATCGATCTCGTCCTCATAGGGAAACGGCCCGATACCGAGCATCCCGTTCTCGCTCTGCAAGGTAACCTCCACGCCCGGCGGAATATGGTTGGCCACCAGCGTCGGAATGCCGATGCCGAGATTCACATAATAACCGTCATGCAGTTCCTGTGCCGCCCGAGCGGCCATTTCATCGCGAGTCCAGGGCATATTCATCCTTCTTTGTCATCTGGCTTGGCTGTCACTTCCTTCGTCGCTTCCACAAGAGGAGGCGGTGTCAGAAACCAGCCGTTATCGAACATCTGATTCAACGTAATCGCTCCGTCGGGCTCCAGCAAATAGTCATAAAGCTCGTCGAAATCGGCACGGTCGTCGCCCGCGATGGCGACAATACAATAGTTGCGCGCTGCATCCCAACGCCGAACCTGTTTGCGGTCTTCCCCGCCGCGGTCAAGAAAAAGAAAATCATCCGATTCGGAATGGGAAAAACCGGCCTCGTTGAGGATCGCCGAAATCCTCGCGGATGCGGTGACCGGTTGATCGGACAGCCAGATCACGCTGATGTCGGCAGAATGCAGATTGTTGAGCGCTTCAACCAGCCCGTTTTGCCGGTAAAGCGTCTCGGCTTTTATCAGGTCGCCACCGGACGGACCATCAAGATCGATGAGCACGGCCAGCGGTTTGCCCTCGCATTCCATGGTTTCCGGCTTGAATATATCCACGCGCGGAACCAGCACCACCGATTCGACACCCTCTCCTGTTTCCAGTCTGGCCGATTGTTTCAGCGCATGAGCCGCAAAATTGGCATAAGGTGAAGCGTCCGGCCCCGATGGCGGAAAAATTCGGGAACCATAATCGGCAGAGTCACCGTCAAGATTGAGCTCGGCAATTTCAAACGCGCCACCTTGTCCGGAAAAGCTGTCATCTTTCGCAGGCAATCCGGCCGCACTGTCGCCGTCAAGCCCGATCGTCACGGAACCCACCGGCATCGCCAGATCAATCGCACCGGATGCGAGCAGTTCCTGCTTAGCACGGGAACGATCAATTTCATTCTTGCCGAGCGTTCCCAGAGCCGCCAGCGGCAGCAACGCAGCGACGCAACCGGAGAGCAGCGGCAGGGCTGTCAGGATAAGGAGAGACAGGCGAAATTGCGCCATCAGGCGTCTGCGCGCTCCCGGGTCATGCGGAATTCGATTTTCTTGTCATAGGGCGCGCCACAGATCAGCCGTTTGACATAAATACCAGGCAAGTGGATGCAGTCCGGATCCAGTTCGCCGACTTCGACGATTTCCTCGACTTCGGCGACACAGATCTTGCCCGCAGTTGCCATCGGCGCGTTGAAATTGCGCGCGGTCTTGCGGAACATCAGATTACCCGCCTTGTCCGCTTTCCAGCCCTTGATCAGGCATAGGTCGGCGAAAATACCGCGCTCGAGAATATAGGTCTCGTCATCGAAATCCTTATGTTCCTTGCCCTCGGCCACCTGTGTACCGACACCGGTCTTGGTATAGAAGCCGGGGATGCCCGCGCCGCCGGCACGACACCGTTCGGCCAGCGTTCCCTGCGGACAGAATTCCACTTCCAGTTCGCCGGAAAGGAATTGCCGCTCGAATTCCTTGTTCTCGCCGACATAGGACGCGATCATCTTCTTGACCTGACGCGAGCGGAGCAGCTTGCCGAGACCTTCATTGTCGATGCCGGCATTGTTGGAAGCGATGGTGAGGCCCTTTACGCCGTCAGCCTGGATCGCGTCGATCAACCTTTCCGGGATTCCGCAGAGGCCGAACCCGCCAACGCAGAGATGCATATCGTCAAATAAAAGGCCCTCGAGAGCGGCCGCCGCATCCGGATAGATTTTTTTCATAAACATGCTTTCCTGACTGATTGTCCGCCGTCTAGCGCAGGAGGCGCACGAGCGTCCAGAATAGAATATGTTTGAAGATGCGAATCGGTTATGCGCACTCTTATGTTGCGCTTGCTTGCCTGCCTGTCACTATTCTTCTTTCTGGTGCCGGTCACTTATGTACGCGGCCCCGTACCCCAGACAAATGACAGCCAGTATATCACGCTCGAACCGATCGCGCTCGACGCGAGGAACCCCGAACGCACCCGGGTCGGTCGTCTCGCCTTTCTGGGCAGCTGGAAAATCACCAGCGACAATGGCGAATTCGGTGGCATATCGTCGATGCTGGCACTGCCGGACAACCGCTTCCTGATGCTCAGCGACAATGGCACACTGGTCGGCTTCACCCTGGATGAAGAAAATCATCAGGCGATCCGGCCGTTCATTGCCCCCCTGCCCGAGGGCCCTGCTCCGCCCAATGACTATGCAAAGAAGAACTGGGATTCCGAATCCTTTCTCCATGATCCAGACACCGGCCAGTTCTGGGTCGGTTACGAGCATCAGCACAGCATCTGGCGCTACGGCCCCTCCTTCGCCCGAAAGGAGTCCGTCAATTTTCCGAAAGCGATGCAGAAATGGCCAGACAATGGCGGTGCAGAAGCCATGCTTCGTCTATCCGATGGTCGTTTTCTGGTTTTCTCCGAATCAGCGGAATATTCCAAAGGTGGCTATCAGACGCTGATTTTTGACGCCGACGCGTCCGAACCGGAAAGCAAGGCCGCGCTCATGGGCTATCGCGGGCCGAAGGGTTACAGGCTGACCGACGCTGCAATACTCGATGACAAGACAGCCTTGATGCTGCACCGGCGTTTCACGCCGATTGACGGGGTTTCGGCGATATTGTCCATTGCCCAATTGGCCGATTTCCAGCCGGGGAAAGTCGCGACATCAATTCCGGTCGCCACGCTGAAGCCGCCGGTGAAGGTCGATAATATGGAAGCTCTCGCCGTCACGCGGGACGGCGACAAAACCATTGTCTGGATAGCGTCGGATGACAATTTCAGCACGCTGCAGGAATCGCTGTTTTTCAAATTCCAGCTGCTGGATGCCGACGACAGTCGGGAAAAGTCCGGTCCCGAACGCCCAAACGAAAAAGCCGGGGCTAGCCCCGGCTTTTCAACGTTCGAATCAGATTGATCGCTTAAGCGGTAGCAACCTGCTTTTTCGCGATTTCTTTCTTGAGGCGTTTCACACGCAGGCTCAATTTTTCATCTTTGGTCTTCAACAACCAATTGTCGAGACCGCCAACATGCTCCACGGAACGCAGACCATGGGTCGAGACCCGAAGTTTGACGCCCTTGCCGAGCGTGTCGGACAGAAGAGTTACATTTTGCAGGTTGGGCAAAAATGTCTTCTTGGTCCGGTTTTTGGCGTGCGACACATTATTGCCTACCAGCCGAGTCTTACCTGTCAGTTCGCAAATCCGCGACATCGTAAAAGTCCAATTTCTTGTTATTGAGTGATTCCCAGCGGGAAAGAGCGGTCACCTAACCGTAATCGTGCCATGCGTCAAGCATATCAGAGGCAATTTGCTTGATCCGGCTCACCTATGGCCTTCGTATCGGTTCCGCGCTAATCCATATACATGTTGGCAGCAAAATATACCTCTTTCATGGGCGATGCGCTGGATTTGGCCCATGCGGCCATCACCGTGGATGAAGTACCGGTCGGTGCGGTGATCGTCAGGGATGGCAAAATCATTGGTCAGGGCCATAATCGCACCCGGATCGATCATGACCCCACCGCCCATGCCGAAATCGTGGCGATTCGCCAGGCGACAGAATTTCTCGGCAATGACAGACTCGACGGCTGCGACCTGTGGGTGACGCTGGAACCCTGCACCATGTGCGCCGGCGCGATTGCCCATGCCCGCCTCCGCCGGCTCTATTATGGTGCCGACGATCCAAAAGGCGGAGCGGTGGATAGCGGCGTGCGGTTCTTCGAATCGCCGACATGCCATCACAAGCCCGAAGTCTATGCCGGAATAGAGGGAGAAAGTGCCGCCAGATTGCTGCTGGAATTTTTCCGCGGACGCCGGGACTAAAGCCTAATGTACGAAGCGCGCGACGACATCGCGGTAGCTGCGGCTAACCTTCACCTGCGCGCCTGATCCGAGCACCAGAAAACATTCGCCATTGGTGTGCGGCTTCACTTCGCGGACCTGACTCAGATTGACGATGGTGGAGCGGTGTACCCGCTGGAAATGGCGGGGATCCAGACGCTTCTCCAGATCCTTCATGGTTTCACGCAGGATCAGGCTGTTGTCAGCGGTATAGATGCACATATAGTCGCCAGCAGCATCAATCCGTTCGATCGTATCAACATCAACGCGGAAAATCTGTCCGCGGTCTTTCACATTGATCAGCTTTTCATAGCGATTCGCCGACGCGGGCTCGTCGGATTCCTCGATATTGGCCATCGCATCGGGAGCCACTTCGCTGAGGACATTTTTCAGCTTTTCAAGCTCGGCGCCGCCACGTTTTTCCAGCAGGCGCTTGCGCACCCGGTCAATTGCGTCGGCCAGCCGGTCTTCCTCTACCGGCTTGACCAGATAGTCGATCGCTTCCGCTTCAAAGGCGCGGACGGCATGTTCGGAATAAGCGGTGACAAAAATGAACAGCGGAGGCTCGATTTCCATAATGCCCTGCACCACCGAAAATCCGTCAAAGCCGGGCATCTGGATATCGAGAAACACCAGATCGGGTTTCAGGGTCTTGATCTTGCGAATCGCTTCGCGGCCATTGCGACAGGTGTCGACAATCTCGATATCGTCAAATTTCTCGAGCCGGATCTGCAAACCCTGAATCGCCAGCTTCTCGTCATCGACTAATATTGTCTTGATCGTCATGTTTTTAAATCCTTATGCTGAAATGATGCCATCGTCCGTGCATTTACCGGCTCCCGCTGATGGTCATCACTGGATGCATGCTCCCCAAAAATAGTCTCGTTTCTCAATTGTTCGTCGGTGGCAGAGTGATCTGCCGCTTCCCGCTCGATCTGTTCTCTGGTTTCAAAAGGCAAGGCGATGAATACCGAAAAGCCCTCGCCAGGAGACGAACGCGTTTCGAATATCGCGCCTTCTCCATAGGCCTGGTTTAATCGCTCCTGAATATTGCCGAGACCGACACCGGTGGAATCGGATTTTCCGGATGTTGCGCCAATTTTTCCTGGCCCGGTATCCGAGACGACAATGCGCAACTTGTCTCCGTCGCGATGGGCCGACACCGAGATATCGGCGCCTTCTTCCTGCGGCGTCACCGCATATTTGATCGCATTTTCTACCAGCGGCTGGAGCAATAGCGATGGTAGCAGGGCATCGCGCACCGCCGGATCGATATCGAAATGCGACCGCAGCCGTTCCTCGAAACGCATCTTCTCGATATCCAGATAGAGATGCAGGGTTTCGACCTCCTGAGCCAGAGTCACCCGGCTGTGGACCTCGTTGACCAGCGTATGGCGCAGGAATGACGACAGGCGCGACAGCATGGCATTGGCCGGCTCGGTCTGTCGCAGCAGCACCAGCGTCGAAATGCTGTTCAGCGTGTTGAACAGGAAATGGGGATTGAGCTGATAGCGCAGCATCGCCAGCTGCGCCCGAGTCGCCTGCGCTTCCAGTTGCAAGAGCTGGTCATTTTGCTCCTCGACCCGCAGGAAAAAATTGATCGCATAATAAAGCGCCGACCAGGCACCGAGCAGCATGATACCGAGGAACAGCGATCCAAGAAACAATGTACCGAATGCGGTTTCCGACGTCGGATTCTGGATGAGAAAAACCCAGGCGTCGATGAAGGCATAGAGCGCGGAGGCTATCGTCAATATCGCGGCAGTAGTGCTCCATGTCACAATCGGGCGACGGTGGATCAGATTTTTGTAGACCACCGACAGCAGCAGGGAAATCGAATAGCCGGTGATCGTCGAGATAATGACGGGCACCAGAAAGCTCAGTGGCAGTCCGTTGGAGATTCCGCCGATTGCGCGCAAGATGAGTGCACCGGCCCAACCCGCAGATTGCAGGTTCCAGAATGCGCGGTTCTTGTTGCCAAAAAACGGCTGGGGACGAATTTCCATAACGGCCATCGCGCTTTCTATAGCGGGCCATTGCCGCTTGGGGAAGAATCGCCTATCATTTGCGCAAATAAGACGACAAATGTTCCGTTTTTCGCGCGAAATGCAAAGATATTTATATTATCCGGCGACAAAATGCGGCTGAAGATCGGCAAAAGATAAAGGAGAATATCATGGGTGGTCCCAACGAAGTCCGGGCAAAATTTCCTTCCATGGAAGAGGGCACACAGGAAGACTGGCAGATTATCGGCGAGCATTTTGGCCCCTTTGCCAGCAAGGTCGCCGACCGGGTGCTCGACCATCTGAAATTGCTCGACGGCGATTTCGGCGGATTTCCGATCGATCGGATGCAGCATAGTCTGCAAACCGCCACCCGGGCGCATCGTGATGGCCGGGACGAGGAATATGTCGTGATGGCCTTGCTCCACGACGTCGGTGATACGCTTGGCACCTATAATCATCCCGATATTGCTGCGGCGATCCTGAAGCCCTTTGTCAGCGAGAAAAACCACTGGATCGCGGAAAAGCACGGCATTTTTCAGGGCTATTATTTCTTCCACTATCTCGGCCAGGACCGCGACATGCGCGAGCAGTATCGCGGCCATGAGCATTTCGAGGATTGCGCGGAATTCTGCGCGAAATATGACCAGACGGCTTTTGACGCCAATTATGACACCGCGCCGCTGGAGTTTTTTGAACCGATGGTTCGCCGCATAATGGCACGGCCGATTAACAGTATTTACGCGACCGTCGAATAGGGCCGGTTGGCAACATCCTTCACGCCGCTGACGATTCGCCGATTTCCCTGAGATGACGGACAACCATATCGTCGCGGTTGCCACCGTCTGCATCCGGCTTCAATTCTGATTCATCGATCCAGCACAGGTCGTTCATTTCCAGGACCCGGTCATCATGCCCGCGCATGGTGATTTTGCGGATAGGCTGGCGGTCGCGCGAATCGCACAGGATCGGGTTGGACGGAACGCCGGTTTCCCATCTTTCGCCCCATTGCCGCATCGCGATCATCGTCGGCAACAGATCCTGACCCTTGTCGGTCAGCCGATATTCGACCTTCCTTTTGTCATGATCGCAGGGACGACGAGTCATGATCCCCGCTTCGACCATCCGGGTCAGCCGGTTGGCCAATATGTTCCGGGCAATGCCGATTTCGGACAAGAAATCCTCGAAATGGCCGACGCCGTTGAGCGCGGCACGCAATATCATGAAGCACCATCGTTCGCCGATGACCTCCAGCGATACGGGAAGGCTGCACTCACCGCCAGCCAGACTCGATAGATCTTCTCTGATTTTATCCATGTAGCCATTCCTAAACCAGTTTTCTGGTGAGTGCGAAAAAAATATACGTTTTTAGTTGCAACTTAAAACCTATTAATCTAGGTATTGATTCGCAACCTAAATTGCAACCGGAATTTTCTCCCCATCGGCCCGCACAACAGGGGCTAGCAACTGACGAATATGAAAGGAAATATCATGCTTCTCTCCCAAAGCCCGCTTCGCGCTTCAATGTTCTTCTCCATCGCGGCGATGACGTCCCTCACCCTGTTCACCGCCACTACCGCCGAAGCACGTAGCACGCCCATCGCTTATACAGCCGAATTGCAAGCCCCCGTCGAAGCCGCCCAGGAAATTATCAAGGGTACGGTTATCCGGTGCGAGGGCACAAAATGTATCGGCGGCAAAAGCAGCTCCGCGCCGCGGACGATTTGCGCCAAGATCGTCGATGAGTTCGGCCCGGTCGCCAATTTCGCCTATAAAGGCGAAGCCTTTGACGCCGAAGCGCTCGCCAAGTGCAACGACTGATTTGACTATCCCCGTCTGACCGGCCTTCTCGCTCCCCATGGCAGCCAGTTTTCTGGTCCCCGCCGGTCAGCTTTAGCGCCGAAGCCATGACTTGCCTCCCTTCCCCGGAGACAAGCGGCGGCTTCGGCGCTCTTTTTTGTTGCCCCAGCCCCAAAAGCGCACCATCTTCACCATATGCTGAGACAATATGAACTGGTGGAACGAGTAAGATCCTATGATCCCGATGCAGACGAGGATCTGATCAACCGCGCCTATGTTTTTTCCGTGCAAAGACATGGCAGCCAGAAACGGGCCAGCGGCGACCCCTATTTCAGTCATCCCATCGAGGTCGCCGGCCTGATGACCGACCTCAAGCTGGACCAGCAGACGATTGTAACCGCGCTGCTCCACGATACCGTCGAGGACACGCTCACCACCTCTGAAGAAATCAGCAAATTATTCGGCGCGGAAATCGCCCGGCTGGTTGATGGCGTGACCAAGCTTTCGAAGATCGAAGCCCAGACGGATAACGAGAGAGCCGCCGAAAACCTGCGTAAATTTTTGCTGGCAATGTCCGATGATATCCGTGTGCTGCTGGTCAAGCTTGCCGACCGTTTGCACAATATGCGGACGCTCCATTTCATCAAAAGCGAAGAAAAACGGCTGCGGATCGCCCATGAGACCATGGATATCTACGCGCCGCTGGCCGAACGAATCGGCATGTATGAATATATGCGCGAGATGCAATTGCTGGCCTTCGAGCATATGGAGCCGGAAGCCTATGACACGATCACCAAAAGATTGCAGGCGATCAAGGAAGGCGACGACGGCCAGGTCGATAAAATCGCCCAGTCGATCCAGAAGGCGCTCGAAAGTGGCGGACTGGTGGCGGAGGTCAGCGGACGGGAGAAACATCCCTATTCGATCTGGCGCAAGATGCAGGAGCGGCACGTCAGCTTCGAGCATCTGACCGACATCATGGCATTCCGGGTGGTTACCGACAATAGCGCCGAATGCTACCGGGCGCTCGGCATCCTGCACGAGAAATGGAAAATGGTCCCCGGCCGGTTCAAGGATTATATCTCCACGCCCAAGCGCAACGGATACCGGTCGATCCACACCACTATCATGCACGGCAATAATATGCGGGTGGAAATCCAGATTCGCTCGCAGCGCATGCATGAGGACAATGAGTTCGGTCTCGCCGCGCACTGGGCCTATAAACAAGGCAACCGGCCCGATGGCCAGGCCGGCTGGATTCGGGATCTGATCGAGATTCTCGATCAGGCGGAAGATGCCGAGGAACTGCTCGAGCACGCCCGGCTGGCGATGTATCAGGACCGGATTTTCGCCTTCACGCCCAAAGGCACTTTGCTGCAGATGCCCAAGGGCTCGACCACCGTCGATTTTGCTTATGCCGTGCACACCGATCTCGGTAACCAGGCGGTTGGCGCCAAGGTCAACGGCCGTCACGTGCCATTGCGCACCCAGTTGCAGAATGGCGATGTTGTCGAAATCCTGAAATCCAAGGGACAGGAACCGCAGCCGGGCTGGCTGTCCTTCGTCATCACCGGCAAAGCACGCGCCGCAATCCGCCGCAACGTCCGGTTCAAGGAACGCGACGAGATTGTCGCCATCGGCACCGAACTATATGAGGAAATCATCGAACGGCTGCCCGGCAAGATCGGCAAGCGCGCGATCAAGGCTGCGCTGAAAAGGCTGGACATGAAAGAGCCGGAGGATCTGATGATAGCGATCGGCACCCGCCAGCTCAGTGATCGCGAAGTGATGGAAGCGATCATTCCCGGCAGCGTCCACGATAATGACGACGAGCGGCTATGGCCCGAACAGGATCGCGCTATCTCGATCAAGGGTCTCACTCCCGGCGTCGCCTTTGACCTGGCCGAATGCTGTCACCCCGTGCCCGGAGACCGAATCGTGGGACTGCGGCGCAGCGGCCAGAATGTCGAGGTCCATACGATAGACTGCCAAAGTCTGGCGGATGGCGTGGATGCCGACTGGGTCGATCTCAGCTGGGGCAATGAAAGCGACGGCGCGGCGGCGCGGCTATGCGTGGTATTGCACAACAAGCCGGGTACGCTGTCCGAGATGGCGGGCATTTTCGGCTTTCACAACGCCAATATCCTGAACCTGCGCCTGTCCCACCGGGACGGTCCGTTCCATACGTTCGATGTCGATCTGGAAGTGCACAACGTCCACCATCTGATGCGGATATTGTCTGCCCTGCGCGCATCGGACGCGGTCGCTCAGGCCGAGCGTACCTGATTCGGACTTTCAGCTGGTCTCAAGGAGCAGGCGGTGGTCCGCCAGGAACGCCTTGCGCCTGCATTTTCTGACGCAATTCTTCCATCTGCTCCGCTGAAATAAAGTCCAGCAGAGTGACATCAAAAACGAGCACACTGTTCGACGGAACCAGATCGCCGGGAGACGATTCGCCATAAGCCAGATCGGACGGGATCCAGACGCGATATTCGCCGCCCTTCTGCATCAGTTGCAGCGCTTCGGAAAAACCGGGAACGACGCCGCCCACCGGCATTGGTGCCTGTTCGTTGGCATCGAAGATCGTGCCGTCGCGCAACGCGCCTTCATATTTGACCAGAGCGGTATCGGTGGCGACAGGCGATGGCCCCTTGCCCGCTTTGATAACCTGGTATTGCAGGCCTGATTCGGTCTGCACGACGCCGGACTGTTTTGCATTGTCGGCCAGAAACTCTGCATTGCCCGGTGGCGGGAACAGCTTCTCCCATCCTGACTGGACAAATTCGGTCGGGCTGGTTTTTTCCGGAATTGCTGCGGCCAGTGCTGCCAGCAAGACGATGCCGAGCAGCAGCCCGAGCAAGAAAGGCCTGATCGGAGATGACGGATTGATGCTCTTCTGGTCCGGGGTGATATTAGTCACGCACTATTCTCCAAAACAGCCAAAAACAACAATATCGAGGTCGTGATCGACCCGAACGTTACGGATTGCCTGGAGGGCCCTGCGCCTGCATCTGCTGACGCAATTCTTCCATTTGCGCCTGCGAGATAAAGTCGATCAGAGTTACATCGAAAATCAGCATGCTATTTGGCGGAATTTGCTCGCCGGGAGAGGCTTCGCCATAAGCCAGTTCGGACGGGATCCAGATGCGATATTCGCCGCCCTTCTGCATCAGCTGCAGCGCTTCGGAAAAACCGGGGACGACGGCGCCGACCGGCATGGGCGCCTGTTCGTTGGCGTCGAAAACCGTGCCGTCGCGCAGCGTGCCTTCATATCTCACCAGAGCCGTATCGGTGGCGGTGGGCGAAGGCCCCTCGCCTGGTGTGATGACTTTATACTGGAGGCCTGATTCGGTCGTTACGACGCCATCTTCATCGGCATTGGCGGCCATGAACTGGTCGTTGGACGCACCGGTCACAACGGCATTCTGGGTTCCCGTATAAGCGAGCAGCAGTGCAGCGCCCACTATCAGCACCACACCGACCCAGATCTTGGTCAGCGAGCCCTTTTTGATGGGATGAATCGGAACCGTCGTGACAGACATGGGCAGGCTACCTTATTCTAGTGGAGCCGAAGCGTTTAAATAAGGCCGTCGCGTTCCATGCGCTTGCGGTCCATCTTGCGGGCGCGGCGAACGGCTGCAGCCTTTTCGCGAGCGCGCTTTTCGGACGGCTTTTCATAATGGCGACGAAGCTTCATTTCGCGATAGACGCCTTCACGCTGCAATTTTTTCTTGAGCGCCCGAAGGGCCTGATCAACATTATTATCGCGAACCATGATTTGCATAAGACTGAGTAACTCCGTTCAGATTTCGTAGCGGTCCAGAAGCAATTTCTTCTGGCCTATATTAGTGTAAAAGCCATAAAAAAGGGTTTGCAGCAGAATCAATCTGCTTCAATCTCGCGCCGCCTATCAATTTCTTGGAACCGAGGCAAGCTTTTACGCGATTCAATCGGCGAATGACAGCCGCTTTGCATTCGTCTTTTCCGGGCTTTGCTATAATATGAGCAATATAGATAATATCAGCCGATTCGAGGAGAGAAAAATGGCCACCGCGATCAACATTCAGTCCAGCTGCAGCGAAGCAGAATGGAAGGCCCGCCAGCGGCTCGCAGCCTGCTACCGGATTTTCGCCTATCTCGGCTGGGACGAAATGATCTTCAACCATATCACCCTCAAGGTGCCGGACGAGGACGACGCCTTTCTGATCAATCCCTATGGCCTGCATTTCAGCGAAGTCACCGCGTCGACACTGGTCAAGATCGATATTGACGGCAACACGCTCGACGGCTCGACCTATCCGGTCAACAAGGCCGGCTTTACCCAGCACAGCCTGTTCCACCGCGAACTGCCCGATGTGCATGCGATCATCCACACCCACACGACAGCAACCATGGCGGTATCCTCGGTTGAAGGCGGCCTTCAGCCGATCAACTTCTACGCCGCCGCCATCGTCCCGCGCCTCGCCTATCACAAGTTCGAGGGCATCACGGTGCACGAGGATGAAGGCCCGCGTTTTCTCGCCAGCCTCGGCAAAAAGCGGATGATGATGCTCGAGAATCACGGGCCGGTGGTGATGGGACGGACCTTGGAAGAGGCGTTTCTCAACCACTGGGTCCTGCAACGCGCCTGCGAAATCCAGATGCAGACTTTGTCGATGGGCAAGCCGCTGATGATCGGCGAAGAGGTGATCAGGAAGCATCTCGACAATCTGTCACAGGCCTCGATCGATCCGATGCAGCAGGGCGTCCCGGAATTTGACGCGATGGTGCGGCTGATTGATCGCGAAGACACAAGCTGGCGGGAGTAAAATATCGACGTTCGTCATGCTGAACTTGTTTCAGCATCTCTTATTGCATAAGCCAATCGCAGGAGATCCTGAAACAGGTTCAGGATGACAAGCAAGACGCTATGACCAAATTCACCGTCAATGATCGCCCGGTCTGGTACCGGATGGATCCGGATACGCCTTTGCTCTGGGCGCTGCGCGATGCGTCCAATCTTACCGGCACCAAATATGGCTGCGGCACCGGCGATTGCGGCGCCTGCATGGTCGAGGTCGATGGCGAGGCGATCCGCTCCTGTCTGGTTACTATCGCCGAAATGGAAGGTCGCTTCGTTACCACCATCGAAGCGCTGTCGCGCGATCGCAGCCATCCGGTACAACAGGCCTGGGCGGCGGAAAATGTCCCGCAATGTGGCTTCTGCCAGTCCGGCATGATCATGGCGGCGGCGGTCTTGCTGAAGAAAAATTCCAATCCGTCGAAAGCCGCGATTGACGAGGCGATCACCAATATCTGCCGCTGCGGTACCTATCCGCGCATCCGCGAGGCAATCCAGCGCGCCGGTCGCGTGGCGCGGGGCGAAACCGTGCTCAGCGCCGCGCCGCCGCCGGGAATCGATCCCGAAGATGCCGCCAAGGCGGTTCCGGCGCTCACGCCAAAAGACTGAAGCAATTCAGCATTGCGCGCCCAAGCTAGCTACCCTCGGGTTTTCTTTGAACCAGCCCGCCAATTGGTGTTTATGAAGCTCTTTTGACGAATCGGGAAAGAATCATGAAAGCAACCATCTGGCACAATCCGAAATGCGGCACCTCGCGCAAGACATTGGCGATCTTGGAAGAAACGCCCGGCGTTGACCTGACCGTGGTCGAATATCTGAAAACCCCGCCCAGCCGTGCCAAGCTGGAACAGCTGTACAGCGATGCTGGAATGACCCCGCAGGAAGGCCTACGAGTGCGTGGTTCTCCGGCCGAGGAGCTGGGACTGACGAAAGACGACGCCACAGCCGACCAGATTCTGGATGCGATGGCCAAGGAGCCGATCCTGATCAACCGGCCGCTGGTCGAGACCGACAAGGGGGTCAGACTGTGCCGCCCGCAAGACATTGTGCAGGAAATACTCTGACACGATTTGCTTGCGGCGGATTTGAATAAACCAACCGGGAAAGACAATGTCGGTAATCGCAGTGTACAGCATGAAGGGCGGCGTCGGCAAAAGCTGCACCGCAGTGAATCTGGCATGGAACAGCGCCGTCGGCAGTTCGCGGCGGACATTGCTCTGGGACCTTGACCAGCAAGGCGCCGCTTCGTTCATTCTGAAGGGTGACCAGTCGGAGAAAGACCGCGCAAGGGCCATGGTCGCCGGCAATGTCAAACCGGACAAGCTGATCAAGCATACGGAAATCGAAAATCTCGACCTTCTGGCCGCGGACGTGTCGCTACGCGGCCTCGACCGGCTGTTTTTCCAGATCAATAAAAAGCGGCATCTCGGCAAATTGCTCAAGGAAATGGGCAAGGATTATGACCGGATCATTCTCGATTGCCCGCCCGGCCTGACCGAGACCAGCGAGCAGATCTTGCGCAACGCAGATATCGTGATTGTGCCGACGATCCCGTCGCCACTGTCGGAACGCGCGCTCACCGACGTCCAGATGTTCCTGAACAGCAACGGGAAAAAACACGCTCCCTTGCTGCCGGTATATACAATGGTCGACCGGCGCCGGTCGATCCACAATCAGGGTCTGGCCCGGAAACCGAAATGGCCGGTGATCCCGATGTCGAGCGCGGTTGAACATATGACCAAATTGCAGCAACCGGTCGGCAGTTTCGCACCGCGCAGCCCTGCTGCGCAGGCCTATGCCCGGATCTGGCGCGGTATTGAAAAACGACTGGCTAAAAAATAGACCGGGAGAGTCCGCTCAGGCGGTCTTTTTGCTATATTCCAGCTGTCCGGGTTCGAACGAACTGAACAATTCCTTGGCATCGGCAGCGATCATCGGACGGCCGAAATAATAGCCCTGGATTTTGCGGCAACCCAGCCGCTTGATCATCTGCACTTCTTCTTCTGTCTCGGCACCCTCGGCGGTCGTCGACATGCCCAGCGCATCCGCCATCGCGACAACGGCACGGATGATAGCAAGGCTTTCCGGAGCGTTTTTGGCCGCACCCTGAACGAAGCTGCGATCAACCTTGATCGTCGTGAACCGGGTTTTGCGCAAATAGCCGAGCGAAGAGTAGCCGGTGCCGAAATCGTCGAGCGAGAGGTTGATGCCCAGGGCAATGATTTGATCGAGCACTTCTGCAGCGCCATTGCCCTCGTGCATGAAAATGCTTTCGGTGACCTCTATCTCCAGACGGCTGGGCGGAAGCCCGCTTTCCTCGAGTGCGGACACGACCATCGACAGAAAATTCACTTCGGTCAACTGGTCCGCAGACACATTGACCGCGACTTTGACCGAGGACGGCCAAGCGAGCGCCTCCTTGCACGCGGTCCGCATCACCCATTCGCCGATCCCGACGATCAGGCGTGCTTCTTCGGCCAGCGGCACGA
>JBALUX010000009.1:0-47376 GCA_036963725.1 Parasphingorhabdus sp.
CACCAATCGCAAGGTCGAGGCGGTAATCCGCGCGGCCAATCCGGAGGCCCAGTTTGACGTCGCCTCGAACCCCGAATTCCTGCGCGAAGGCGCCGCGATCGACGATTTCATGAAACCCGATCGCGTGGTCGTGGGCGTCGAGAGCGAACGCGCCAAAGCGGTCATGGGCGACATTTACCGCCCGCTCTTCCTGCGCGAGTTTCCGGTCGTCTATACCGATCTGGAATCGGCCGAGATGATCAAATATGCGGCCAATGCCTTTCTGGCCACGAAGATCAGCTTCATCAACGAAATTGCGGCGCTCTGCGAGCGTGTGGGAGCCGACGTAAAGTCCGTTGCCAAGGGCATCGGGCTGGATGGCCGGATCGGCAACAAATTCCTGCACGCGGGGCCGGGCTATGGTGGCTCCTGTTTTCCCAAGGACACCAGCGCGCTGGCACGGATCGGTCAGGAACATGGCGTTCCCCAGCGCATTACCGAGACGGTGATCGAGGTCAACGAAGCGATCAAGCGCCGGATGATCGACAAGCTGCTCGACCTGTGCGGCGGGTCCGTCAACGGCAAGACCATTGCAGTCATGGGGGTCACTTTCAAACCCGAGACCGACGATATGCGCGACGCACCATCGCTGACTATCGTTCCGGCGCTGGTCGGCGGCGGCGCCAACGTCCGCGTCTGCGATCCCCAGGGATTGCGCGAGGGCAAGACGCTTTTGCCGGGTGTGACCTGGGTCGATGACGCCTATGAGGCGGCAACCGATGCGGACATCGTGGTCATTCTGACCGAGTGGAACGAATTTCGTGCGCTCGATCTTGCGCGGCTCGCGGGTGGCATGACCGCCCCGGTCATGGCCGACCTGCGCAATGTCTATGATCGCGACTCGGTTCTGGCCGCCGGGTTTACTCAATATGTCGGAGTCGGACGATGAGAACCGCATTTATAACGGGAACCGGCGGATTCATCGGCTTTCATCTGGCCGAACTACTACTCCAGGAGGGCTGGACGGTCGCCGGCTATGACGGAATGACCGACTATTACGACGTTCGTCTGAAAGAACGCCGGATCGAGTTGCTCAGCCAGCATCCGAAATTCTCTTTTACCCAAGCCATGCTGGAAGATAATGATACGCTGCAGGCCGCCGTCGCAAAGGCCGCACCCGATATCATCGTCCATCTCGCGGCCCAGGCAGGGGTACGCTACAGTCTGGAAAATCCGCGTGCCTATATCGACGCCAATATCGTTGGCACGTTCAACGTGATGGAAGCCGCGCGCGCGGTCCCGGTCCAGCATCTGCTGATGGCCTCGACCAGTTCGGCTTACGGCGCCAATACCGAAATGCCCTTTGCCGAGACGCAGAAAGCGGACACGCCGCTGACCATCTATGCCGCGACCAAGAAGGCGAACGAGGCAATGGGCCATTCCTATGCCCATATCTACGGCATGCCGACGACCATGTTCCGCTTCTTCACGGTCTACGGCCCCTGGGGTCGGCCGGACATGGCGTTGTTCAAATTCACCAAGGGGATATTGGAAGGCACGCCGATCGACATTTACAATAATGGCGAGATGTGGCGTGACTTTACCTATGTCACCGACCTCGTGCGCGGGATCCGGCTGCTGATCGACGCCGTCCCGGGCGGTCCGGAAAGCGCCGTCGAAGGTGACAGCCTGTCGCCCGCGGCACCGTTCCGGGTGGTCAATATCGGCAATTCCGACAAGATCCGCCTGCTCGATTTCGTGGAAGCGATCGAGGATGAACTGGGCAAAAAGGCGATCCGCAATTACATGCCGATGCAAACCGGCGACGTACCCGCCACCTGGGCGGATGCCGGGGTATTGCAGCAGCTGACCGGTTACCGCCCGGATACCGGCTTTCGCGAGGGCGTGGCGGAATTTGTGCGCTGGTACCGTGAATATTACGGAGACTGAGCATGCATCTGGGCCCCATCACTATCGAACGCAAGCATCTGAAGCGGGCTTGGAACTATGCCATGACGGCAAACTGGACGAACGTGCTCGCGAACTGGCAGGCACAAAACCGCCATCCTGACGTAAAAATATTCATTATAGGCCCCAACCGATGCGCGACCACCTCGTTTCACCGGTTCTTTCATCGCAACGGCTTGCGAGCGCTCCATTGTCGCATTGACTCGATGTATCTGGCCAAGGAGATTCGCGACCGACTTGGGGACGACGAAGCGCTCAAGGCGTTTCTGTCCCAGTGGACTGTGTTTTCTGATTTCGTTTACCTAACGAATGAGGAGCATTACGAGGCTCACGGTCTTTATGAAACTTATGCGCGGCTTTTCCCGGAAGCATATTTCATTCTGAACGACCGCGATGTCGAGCGCTGGATCAGCTCGCGGCTGAGCTTCAAGGACGACTTTCTGGAACGCTATCTGTCGGTGCACGGTGGGGCTGCAGAAGATGCGGAAGCGCGTTGGCGCGAAGAATTTTCGCAACACCGTGAAGCCGCGCTTGCATTCTTTGCCGGCAATCCACGATTCGTTCACGTGCGGATCGGCCAGCAAACACAGGCCGGTAACATTATCGATCCAGCGATCGAAATGATACGTCCGCATTTCAAATTGGATGCCAGCCTGTGGGAATCTTCGAACGCCTCGCCGCGGGGAAGGGGCTGATGGACGGTCAGCATGTTTGATTCCCGTTATAGATTGCGTTCGCATGCAACAGTTTTAGATCTTGTAATCATTTGAGAGTGCCATTTTGATTTTAAGTTACAAACATCGGTATATTTTCATGCATTGCCGCAAGACAGCAGGCAGTTCGATTGCCGTATCTCTTGCGCGCGATCTGGGTCAGAAGGACATTTTCCTTGGCGGTATTGAAGAAGCCATGAATCTGGGGATCAGTCCGCCGCAACGCATTGTATATGCCGCGTTTCGCCAAAACCCTATCGATCTTCTAATGAACAGAGCCAAAGGCAAAGGGCAATATGCCGCTTCTGTTTCGAAGCAGGCGAAGAGACATTTCTCCCGGACTATAGGAAGCAAACCGCAGCATGTGAACGCTCGCGCCATGCGAGCGGCATTTCCGGCTGAGTGGAGCACGTTCTTCAAGTTCTGTGTGGTTCGCAACCCCTATGATCTTGTTGTTTCTGATTACTATTGGCGCACCAGTAACGTATCTAACCCGCCATCGTTCGAAAGCTACATGCAGGCGCTTGAACGTGGTGATTCGCTTGGTGGGATTGTACCCGTCGGCATACATTCAAACTGGGAGATCTACACGATTGACGATGAAGTAGCCGTAGATGCGGTCTACCGCTATGAGCAGCTGCCGCACGCATTGCAGAGGGGGCTCGAGGGGGCAAAAATACCGTTTGAAGGTATTATAACGAGAGCAAAATCATCACAACGCTTGGCCCGCTCAAAAAACTATACCGAGTTTCACACCCCATTGACCCGCGAAACTGTGGAAAGTCTTTACGAGAAAGAAATTGTGGCTTTTGGATATAGGTTCGGCGATTGATCATGTCAGATTGTTTCCAGATCAAACCAGCGGCAACACTCGCGATTAGCCCCCATGGCTTGACCAAGACGGGTTCCAGCAGGGTAGAAGAAGTAATTGGTAGCGTGCATAACGCTGAAACCTTCCCAGTCGAGGCTTCCTGAAATGATCTCCGTGATTATTCCGACCTGCGATCGCCCGGCGGCGTTCCTGCATAAGGCCATTGAATCAGCAATGGTACAGAGCCATCCTCCGCATGAAGTAATCGTAGTCGACAATTGCACGATTGATATCAATCGCAAAGCCTTGCCCGACGACGTGACGATTTATCGCTTGCCGCAACGCGTCGGACCGTCCCGCGCGCGTAATTTTGGCGCAACAATGGCCAGTGGAACACATTTTGCTTTTCTGGATGATGATGATTGGTGGGACGGTGATTTTTTGCGCGAAGCCTGGAGCGCCCTGCATGCCGAGGAAGCGCGTTGTGCCTGTGGTCGCCTGGACGTTTACCGGGAAAACCGGATTGCGCCCTTCAAATGTACCACCCCGGAAACCTTGACCATCCCGGTATTGCTTCGGCGCAATCCAGGGACTACCGGGACAAACCTTCTTATCGAGAAAACGCTGTTCTGGGATGTGGGCGGATTTGACGAACAACTGCGAACATCTGAGGACAAAGCCTTGGTGCTGGAAATTTTAAATGCTGACGAAAGGATTGCGATAGCACCAGATGCCGTCGCGATCATGCGTGATCATGGAGGCGTACGGGCAAGTCAAGCCCGGCATTACAAGCTTCTGTTCAGCTGGAAATATCGCAGCCTTATCGGATATAAAGGCTTTTTTGGAGAATTATTCCGCCTTCTGAACCCACGGCTGCTCAAAAGATTGGCTCGTAAAACAAACCGGCTCCGGAGCGCGCGATGCGTCTGATCTTCCATATCGGATCGCCCAAAGCAGGATCGACCAGCTTGCAGGTTGCGCTGGCTGCTAATCGTGCCTTGCTGGCAGAACGGGGCATCCTGTATCCTGCAATCGGAAGCGCTGCGCATCATACGGATCTTGCGTCCGGCCTCCACAGCCCGGAGGCAATGCGTGACATCGACCTCCGTCGCAACGGGAACGATCCACGCGCCGTGATGCGCAGGACCCAGGCGGCGTGGCAATCGGTTGCCGATCAAGTCGCGAAGCACAGACCCGAGACGCTGATCCTGTCGGCCGAGAATTTCATGTCTATCGACGATTTTGCCACGCTGCGGGAGTGGCTGGAACGTATAGCGCCAGGTGCGCAGACGACATCAATTGCTTATCTACGGGCGCCGGTACCCAACCACGAATCCAAGATCTCACAACGGCTGGGGCGGACGTGGCAGGTGCGTTTGCCAAGCCTGTTGCCATGGCATGCGCGACTCATGCGCTGGAAGGATATTGGCGCGGTACATGTGCGCGACCTTGCGGCAGTAGGCGATGTCCGCACGGATTTCATTGAGACTGTGCGGCAGGGGCTTGCATCGACGGTTCTGATGCCCGGGCGGAACGCCAATGTGAGCTTAACCGGCGAGAGTTGCATCGCGTTGCAGGCGGTGATGATGAATGGCGAAAATGGCGACGCCGCTGCATATACTGAACGGTCCCGTGCCTGGCGAGAACGCCTCGTGAAGGCCGAAGTGACATTCGGTGGATCGTTTACGCTACGCCGGGTTTCGGTCAATCCTGCGGTGCGGTGGCTGATACTGGACGCATGGCACGAAGAAGCATTGGCTTTGCGCGAGGACTTCGATTTGTTGTTCGACGAACCGGCGCTTTATGATCGGGCAGAAATAGATCGGGGTCTTGTAGACACCGGAGCCCGAGAGCGCGCATTTGCCGAGACAGACCCCTTGTCCCGCTTTCTTGACAATGATCAGGTAGCGGCGCTTTGGCTTTTGGCGCATGCCGCCGAACAAGGGAGCGCCTCCCGGCGGTCCGCCGTGCTAACCAAGATGAAAGGGACGCTGAAAAGAATCGTCCGTAAGGGTTTCCGATGAGCCAAAGAAACTTTTGTCGTACCGATGTCCTGGAAAGCGCGCTTGACCATGAGTAATCTGAATGCCGTGACCATGATCATCCGGACTGTCGGAGAACGTACCGAAGAAGCGTGCCGGGCGTCCATTCGCGCGCAGGGTGTCGACGATGCCCAGATCGTCACGGTGCGCGAGGCCCCGTTTTCGAAAGCTATGCGTGTCGGTTTCGAGGCGGGTATCGCAGCAGGTCGGGACTGGACATTTTGCATCGATGCCGATGTTATCATGCGACCGGGGTCCATCGCGGCTATGATGCAGCAAGCCGTGCTGCAACCCGCAAATATCTTCGAACTGCAGGGCTTGGTGCTCGACAAACTTTTCGTGACGCTTCGCGAGGCAGGAAATCATCTGTTTCGCACATCTTTATTGCCACAAATGATTGAGTTGATTCCCGAGGAAGGTGTCTCTCTGCGGCCTGAGACCACCGCGATGGAAGGCATGAGGTCGCGAGGATATCCCTGGGCACGAGTACCCTACGTTGTCGGGCTGCATGATTTCGGGCAGAGCAATCGCGATATTTTCCGCAAATGTTATACCCATGCCCAGAAACATAGTCATTTGCTCAACGATCTGCTGCCCAAGATGCGCGCACGCGCGCCCACCGACCACGATTTTGCTGTCGCGATCGCTGGTCTGGCTGAAGGGCTGAAGGCGACCAGCGCGGTACGCATCGATATTGCGCACCGCCCGTTCGCTGAACGGTTCGAAGCGCTCGGTATTGAGGAAAAGTCACCTTGCGGAACGGAGGAGTTCACTCCTGATGCGGTCGAGATGGCTTTGCGGGATTATGGGCAGGCCGACGATTTGACCGTCCGGTTCCTGCCCTTTTCGGGGCCGGAAGCGATCGCTCTGGATGGTACAACCCGCCTCACCAAGCCCCTGCGCTGGCGCGCCTTGTGGCGCCGGAAGCAGCAGCGTCACGGCACTGGCGGCGCGGTCCTTCATACGATGGGACATGGTATAGAACAGGTTGGGTTGTGGTTGCAGAAACATGCCGGAGAAAACAGATGAAAATATCAGCTGAGCAGAAGTCGGCACCTGAATCCGACATTGGGCCCGCTCGCGAAGGTAGCCAAACGCCACTGCGCATGGCGTTCAGTCTGCTTACACCACGCGAGCGCCGCAACGCCTACATCGTTCTAGCGGTATTTCTCACGTCGTCTCTGACATTGGCGCTGAGTGTTGCGTCGGTTTACCCGTTTCTGCTGGTTCTGACTCGCCCGGAAGTGATCAAGACCAATGTTTGGCTGAACTGGGCCAATGAATTGCTCGGCGAGCCTTCTTATATGACATTCGTGTTTCTGCTGGGAATGGCGGCCATAGCATTGCTCCTTTCCAGCGCCATGTTGCAGATTCTTCGCGTCTACATGGTTGAGCGCTTCGCGCAGATGCGCATCCACACGATTAGTGTCCGCTTGCTCGAGGTCTTCATGTCGCAGCCAATGATCTTTTTTCTTGGTCGCAATACCGGCGATATGGCCAAAGGCATTCTGAATGAAACCCGCGAGGTCGTGCAGCAGTTTTTCCGGCCTGCCGCCGAGCTGGCGGCGGGTGTACTGGGGACCGTGTCTGTGATCGTTGTGCTTATGGCATTGGCGCCAATGATCACGCTTCTTGCGCTTTCGGTCATCGTTGTAGCTTATGCTATTGTCTATCTGTTAACCCGCGGTTTGCTGGGGCGGATGGGGGTCAGCCGAATAAAGGCCAATAGCGAGCGATACCGGATCTCAAGTGAGGCTCTGAGCGGCATCAAGGACATCAAGATCGCCGGCACGGAGAAATTCTATCTTTCCAATTACAGCCGTTTCTCCAGCGAGGCTGCGATGATGCAATCGCGCGCGAACGTGATCAGAACGGCGCCGCGCTTTTTGGTAGAAACGACCGTTTTCGTGGCGATTATCCTGTTGCCATTATTGTATTTTGACCAGGACACCTTGACCGATGGTAGTTTGCTGACCGGATTTCTGCCCGAGCTGGGGATACTGGCCCTGGGTGCCCAGCGGCTGATGCCGGAAGTACAGAAAATCTATAATTCGATCAGCACCATGAAGTTCGGCGTGGCTGCGGTATCGAGCGTTCACAAAGACATGTCGATGCAGGCCGATGCTGCCTTGAACGCGAAACCGTCGAAACGTTCCATAAGACTCAACCAATCGCTGGAGCTTCGCGACGTGCACTTTGGCTATCCGACCGCAGAGGGCCTGGCTTTGAACGGGATCAATCTGCAAATTCGGAAAGGTCAGCGGATCGGCATTGTCGGAACGACCGGCGCGGGCAAGAGCACTCTGGCCGACCTCATCCTGGGTTTGTTGCGCCCTCGAGACGGCGACGTCATTGTCGATGGCGTCCGGCTCGCCGACGAAGATATCCGGGACTGGCAAAAGGCAATCGGATATGTCCCGCAGCATATTTTTCTATCGGACGCCACTGTGGCCGAGAATATTGCCCTTGGCGCAAAAGCAGGCCATGCCGACCAGGCCAGAATAGAGGAGGCGGCGCGGATCGCGCAGTTGCACGACTTTATCACCGGAGAGATGCCGCAAGGATATGATACGTCGATCGGAGAAAATGGTGTTCGCCTGTCCGGCGGCCAGCGGCAGCGGATCGGTATCGCCCGGGCGCTATACCGCGATGCCGATTTGATCGTGTTCGATGAAGCCACGAGCGCGCTGGATTCGGTGACCGAAGGCGAACTGGTTACGGCAATTGATGCGCTTCCCGGCGAAAAGACGCTGCTGGTTATCGCTCACAGATTGACGACGGTGAAATCCTGTGACCGGATCATCGTCATGAAACAGGGTCGGATCGTGGCCTCGGGCAGTTGGGAAGAAAATCTTCGCGACAGTCCGGATTTTCGTGATCTTGTTGCCCAGAAATCCGATTGATACAGATGCCGGTCCAATCCACGTGAGTCTTGATCTGCCATGAAGCTAAATATTATCAGCCTGCAGAATTTCGCGCTCGCGATCCTTTGCCTGTGGATCACGAGTCCGCCACTGACTCTCAATCCGCTCGCACGTGCGCTGGCACTGCTCGCTATCGTCTTCTGGGGCGTGCTGGAAATCGTGCGCACCAACGGAATATTCCTCCGGCCGACGTGGCCGGTGCTGGGTGCGGGTGTATTCATCATCTATGATCTCGTACTGTGGTATGCGCTGGGCGAATGGGAACTGGTGTCCCATATTCAGATGTATATCCTGCTGACTCTGCTGATCATTTACGAGAGCCGCCGGAACGATCCGAAGAGTCTGGCGCCGGTTTTCTGGACGATGATGCTGACGCTGCCGGTCTGGTGGATCAGCACCCTTCGCGGCTTCGAAACGTTCGGGGACCATGCCGCGAGGACCGTGGTCCGTTCGTCGGAAGAGGCGATGGAACTGATGCAACAAGGTGTCGGAGGATATTCGCTGATCTATTCCTCGCTCGTCCTGATCCCCATCCTGATACTAATGACCTTTCGCTGGCGCCAGTTCGACATGTCATCGGCACCGCGGTTCCTGCGGGCGTTCCCGCGCGCATTTCGTCTGTTGCCACCGATCATGCTGGGACTGATTGCTATCGTGGTCCTGCGCGCCGGCTTTACGATCGCCGTGATTGTGATGGCGGCAACCCTGGTCGTTTCCCTGATGTATCTGCGACCCCGTCCCTGGATCCTGCTGATGGCCCCGCTGTTAGCCCTGTTCCTGGTGATCCTGGGGCAGCTATTCCTGCAGGATATCATCAATCTGTTGATCCCGATGACCGACGGAACGAATTTCGTCCACAAGCTGCGCGATCTCCAGCTCTCGCTGGATGCCGGAGGCTCGCAAGGGACAGTGGCTGACCGCACAGAGCGCTATTTCCGCAGCATCAATTCCTTCCTGCAGAACCCGCTCTTCGGGGTACTGGGAGACCGCGGCGTCGGCAATCATTCGGCCTATCTGGACTATTTTGCCCAGCGCGGCCTGTTCTTCGGCATGCTTTACATCGGGCTACTGCTCTATCTCCCGATCAGGATGCTGCGGCAGCTGCCCGGCATGCTCAGCATGACCGGCGGCGTGTTGGCGGTCATGATCCTGTTTCCATTGTTGAACAGCGTGACGATGGCGGTCGGGGTAGTGCTGTTCATCATGTTCCCGGTAGCCTGCTCGATGACCAGAGAATATGTGAACGGGCATCAACTGCGCCGCCGCGCCGCTTCGGCGACCAGACGGGTATCTCCGGCATGAGCGAAAAGCCCATATCCGTTCTCTGGACCTCCAATATCGTCCTGCCGGCTGTGGCCGCCCGTCTGGGTGTGCCCGAAACGCCGTTCGGCGGCTGGCTTTCCGTTACCACCAGCCGTTTGGCACAAGTCGAAGGCTTGCGCTTGGGTGTGGCGATGCGCGCGCCCGTCAAGAACCTTCAGCATGTCCATCAGGATGGCATCGACTATTTCGCGATTCCCCAGTCCAAGGGGGACAGCTATGATATAAGGCAAGCCGATTGCGACCGGGTGCTGGCCGAATTCGCGCCTGACATATTGCATGTCGAGGGCACCGAGATGGCCTATACGCGGCGCTTCCTGTCTAGCTGGTCCGGCCGGCGGCTGATTTCTTTGCAGGGCGTTATCAACGGGCATAAAAAATATCAGTTCGGCAGTCTTTCGGCGGGTGATTTCCTTAACCCCCGGCATCCGCAGCATTTGGTAGTGGGATTGGCGCTGTTGGCCAACAACCTGCTCAAATTCCGCCCTCGCCTGCGCGGCGAACGCGAGACCATTGCCATGGCCGACCATATCCTTGGCCGGACAATCTGGGATCGGGCACAGACCAACTTGTTAAATCCAGAAGCCCAATATCATCATTGTCCGCGAATCCTCCGCGACCCTTTCTACGAAAAAAACTGGTCACGCGCCGATTGCGAGCCCTATTCGATCTTTGTCGGCAATGGCGCGTCGGCGCTGAAAGGGGCCCATTTTGCGGTGAGGGCACTGGCCCAGATCCATCGCAAATTCCCGGCTGCCAAGCTTTATATCGCGGGCCGCAATCCATGGTCGTTATCGCGGCTGTCGGCGCAGCGGCTGGTCGGCTATTCGGTCTATCTGATGGACCTTATCTCGGATCTCGGGCTACGGGACCATGTGATTTTTACCGGTCAGCTCGATGCCGAGAACATGGCCGAGCGGATGCGCCGATCGCACGTGGTGCTCCTGTCATCGGTGATCGAGAACAGCCCCAACACGCTGGCCGAAGCCATGCTGATGGGCGTTCCGGCGGTGCCATCCTATGTCGGTGGCGTGCCATCCATGGCCCTGGACGGGAAAGAGGCGCTCTTTTATCGCGCGGGTGATTCAGCCATGCTCGCCTGGCAGTTGCAGCGCATTTTCGAGGATGATGGTCTGGCGGAAGGTTTGTCGCAGGCAGCACAGGTTCGCGCCCGCGAAACGCATGACCCGGAGTTTATTACCGAAACAATGGTGGACGTCTATCGCACGGTCATCGCGAGGCAGCCAATATGACCCGATCGCTCGCCCCTGTCGTGCTATTCGCTTATGCTCGGCCCGATCACCTGCACCAGACGCTTTCCGCCTTGGCCGCCGCCGAAGGCGCGCGCGGCACCATGCTCTGGATATTCTCGGACGGGCCGAAAAACGCTGCTGCGGAAGACAAGGTCGCAGCGGTTCGTGCCTTGCTGGCCGAGCCAAAATGGCGCGACCGGTTTCTGGAAGTTCACGTCGTAGAGGCTCAGCAGAACAAGGGACTGGCGCGCTCGATCATTGAAGGCGTGTCCATTGTTTTTGAACAATATGAAGAAGTCATTGTGTTGGAGGACGATTTGGTGGTCGCCCCCGATTTTTTGCGTTTCATGAACGATGCGCTGGGACGACATGCGCAAACTGCTGAAGTGGGTTCTGTCACAGGCTATTGCCCGCTTACGCAACCGCCGGCCGGCTACGCGCATGACGTTTATGCGGTGCCGCGCAGTTGCAGTCACAGCTGGGCAACCTGGCGCGACCGCTGGGAAACGGTCGACTGGTCGGGCCGGGGAGCCGTGCGCTTGTGGGAGGATAAAGCACTCCGCAAACGGTTCATGGCAACCGGGTCCGACAAGCTCGACCGGTTGAGAAGGCAACTCGAGGGGCGCATTGATTCCTGGTCGATCATGTTCAATCTATGGCATGCGCTAAATGGTCGCGTGGCCATTTATCCGGTGCGAAACCTTGTACAGAATATCGGTTTCGATGGCAGCGGCACGCATACCGGGGCGCATGACCGGATGCACACCGCGCTGTCACAGCCTGGTGCTGCCCTGGACCCGGCCTTGCCTCCTGAAGATCCCAGGGTGCTCGTCGCATTTCGCAAGACCTATTCCGGATCGCTGCCGGGCCGTCTGCGGCGATCCCTACGCAACTGGCGTATGCCCGCGGTTGTCCGATCTTTAACGTCCTGAAAGAAAGAAAATTCCATGGTGAATACGCGCTGGAACAAAAAGCAAACACAATATGAAACTGCGAGCGAGCATTATGATCGTGAATATTTCAAAGATCAGGCGCGGCATGGGCTGTTGCGCGGTCAGGCCAATGCCTGGAAATTCGAACCCTATCTGAAGGAGGGGATGGAAGTCCTGGATTTTGGGTGTGGTGATGGCGCGCTGCTTACTGTCCTGGGCGGTAAAAATGGTGTCGAAATCAATCCACACGCCGCCGAAGCGGCAAGGGCGCGCGGCCTGACAGTCCATGCATCAATCGACGAATATCCTGACAACTGCTTCGATGCCGTGATTTCCAATCATTGCATCGAACATGTAGAAGACCCGGCGAAACAGATTCGCGGAATGCGACGGGTGCTGAAAGATGGCGGCATTCTGATAATCGTTGTCCCGTGTGACCAAGCCGATTTCCCTTACCGGGAAGCCGATAGAGATTTCCATCTTTATTCCTGGAGTGCGGCGAATATGGGCAATCTGGTCAAAACTTGCGGATTTGACCAGATTGAAGCCACTGAATTGAAGCATCGCTGGCCGCCGAAATGGCCCCTGTTCATCCAATACGGCGGTCTGCGGTTTTTTCACGCCGCGTCTTGGCTTTGGGCAAGATTGGGTCGAAAAGCATCGCAGGTCCGGTGCATTGCGCGCGCGAAGACCTAATACGGTATGCAAATCCTTTTCCATCTTTCCCAGTTCAATATCGGCGGTGGCGAAATGTCCACGCTGCGGCTGCTCAACGCCCTGCAGGCAAGGGGCGCGCAGATCACGCTGGCACTGACCGAGAGAGGTGGCGGCTTGGAGAGTCGTCTGCACCCAGCGATCAAGGTCGTGCATCTTCGGCCCGGAAAACGGTCGGGCAATCCGATGGTGCGGGTTCTGCGCGGCGCGCTGGGAGCGGCGGCGGCTCTGCGTCTGGCTTTACGGCGCTATGATGCGGCAGCGGTCGGCATGACCGGCGCGCCCACCTGGGTCGTCCGGCATCTGGTTCGCGCGCCCTGCAAGCTGCATTTTATCCGGAATGACTTGTCGCAAACCGACAAGACCCCAGAGATTGCCGCGCGGGTGCGGCGTGGCCTTGGCGCGTTTACCAGCTTTGTCTGCGTTTCGGATGTGGCGCGCCGGTCACTGGTCGCTGCTGTGCCAGAAACAGCGGACAAGGCCCATGTTATCTACAATATTCTGAATTCTGACGAGATGCGCACGCGGGGAAAGGATGAGCCAGATCCCTTTCCTCCCCGCCGCGATGGAGCACTGCGCATTATGTCTGTCTGCCGGCTGCAGGAACATGCCAAGGGGCTGGTCCGTATGGTGCGAATGGCGCGCCGCCTGACCGACGCGGGCCTCGACTTTGACTGGTTCATCTTGGGCGACGGACCGGACCGCGCTCTGCTGGAAGCCGAAATCGCGGCGCAGGATCTGGGCGGGCAGATACATTTGCTTGGCCGGGTCGAGAACCCCTTTCCCGCTTATGCCCATGCCGACCTGGTAGCGATGCTGTCGAATTACGAAGGTCTGTGTGGCGTGATCAACGAAGCCAAGATCATGAGCCGTCCGATTGTGGCGACGCGCGTCTCCGGCGTTGAAGAGCAACTGGTAGACGGCGAGACCGGGCTGATTGCCGAACAGGATGACAAATCCATTTTCAATGCAATGTACAAGGTAATGACAGATGATGCGCTACGCGGGGCGCTGGCGAATGATCGCTTGCCCCTCGCGTTGCTGGATGACAACAGCAAAATCGACCGCCTCTGGCGGCTTTTTTCGGCGAAGTAAAAGATGATCCGCGCAAGGTCAGCGCATGGTCACCAATCGAGGAGTTCGACGTAGTGAAGAATGAACATGAGTTTCCGCCGATTGCCGTGATTGGCCTTGGCTATGTTGGCTTGCCGCTGGCGGTAGAATTCGGGCATAAGCGCGCAGTGATCGGCTTCGACATTGATACCCAGCGCATCATGGCTCTGCGAGCGGGTGAAGATGCCACGTGCGAGGTCGCCGCGGATGAGCTTGCGCGAGCTGATCAACTCCATTTTACCGCCGATCCTGCCGATTTGACGGCGGCACGCATTTTTATCGTAACAGTCCCCACTCCGATCGACGCGCAAAAGCGACCCGATCTGTCCGCGCTGATCGGGGCATCGCGCACAGTCGGCGCCGCTCTCAAACCAGGCGATCTGGTCATCTACGAATCGACGGTCTATCCCGGCGCAACCGAGGAAGATTGTGTTCCGGTACTGGAACAGGTGTCGGGATTGCGGTTCAACCACGATTTCACGGTCGGCTACAGCCCCGAGCGGATCAACCCCGGCGACAAGGTGCACCGATTGACCACGATCTGCAAGGTAACCTCCGGTTCCACCCCGGATGCAGCCGAGGCTGTAGACAATCTATATGCATCGATCGTGACCGCGGGGACTTTTCGCGCCTCGTCCATCCGTGTCGCCGAAGCGGCCAAGGTGATCGAGAATACGCAGCGCGATGTGAATATCGCGCTGATTAATGAACTGGCAGTGATTTTTAACAAGCTGGGGATCGATACCGACGAAGTGTTGCGCGCCGCCGGGACGAAGTGGAACTTCCTGCCGTTCCGGCCGGGTCTTGTCGGTGGACATTGCATAGGGGTCGATCCCTATTACCTGACTCACAAGGCAGCCGAGATCGGCCACCACCCCGAGATCATTTTGGCCGGTCGGCGGCTGAATGACAGTATGGGCGAATATGTTGTCAGTCGCCTGGTCAAGGCTATGCTGCAGCGCGGCCAGCAGGTCCATGGCGCGCGCGCGTTAGTGCTGGGACTGACCTTCAAGGAAAACTGTCCCGATATCCGCAATACACGCGTGGTCGATGTGATCGCATCGCTTCGCGACTATAGCATGCAGGTCGATGTGCATGACCCCTGGGTTGATCCGGCGCTTGCGAAGCACGAATGTGGTATCGACTTGATTGCAGAGCCCGAACCCGGAGCCTATGATGCCATCATTCTTGCCGTTGCGCATGATGCTTTCGCCGAACTCGGCCCCGAGGGGCTCAGGAAGCTGGGGCGCGCACAGCATGTCCTGTTTGACGTGAAACACAGCCTTCCCGATGGCACCAGCGATCTCACCCTATGATCGCAGGGATAACAATGTCTGAGCAGAGCGCAATCGCCTCCGATCGCTTTTGTTGGCATTATCAAAAAATGTTTTGCGGAAGGAACTGAACTTGCTCCGAAACGCGCTACCCAATTTTATCCATGCCGGTGTGCCAAAATCTGCGTCGGCGACGATCAACGAAATGCTTCGTAGCCATCCTGCCGTGTTCCTGCCACGACAAAAGGAACCCAGCTTTTTCAACACGGACGACCGTTTTTCCCAAGGTCTGGGCTGGTATTCGACCACTTATTTTGCCGATGTAGCAAACGAAAAGATCATCGGCGACATGTCGATAGGCTATGCTACGGGTTTCGGCTTCGATGCCCCGGCGCGAATTGCAGAGGCGCTTGGGACCGATCTGAAAATCCTGCTGACCTTTCGCGAACCCGTAGCGCGCGCGCATTCCCAATATCGAATGTCCCACAACAAGGGCCAGCTTGAGCAATTGAGCTTTGCCGAAGCGATTGATCGCGCTCTGGCTGCCGGACCGAAAATTACCGATGCAGATCGATTGCGAGCACGGACGGGAAGCTACTATTCCAGCAAGGCCGATATGGATGCTTTCCGTTGGTGCATGTATATCGAGCCCGGCCGTTATGCGGATATTCTTGAAACCTGGGCAGGGGTGTTCGGAATCGAAAATGTGCTGGTATTGCTGACCGATGATATTTCAGCTGATTTCCAGAGCCAAGCGGACAGGCTGTTTGATTTCCTCGGGATCGACTCGATGCCGGTCGAGCCTGAGATGAGAAGCAATGTGGCGACAACCTTACGCTATCCGGTAATGCGGCGCGTACTCAACCGGCTATACGCGATCGGGCCCTTACGCCGAGCGCTGAACACCCCTCGCATGGATCGCCAGCGCGATTGGCTGCGCCGACGCTTGTTGAGCCGGAACTACGTCGAGAATATGGTGAGCGAATCACCCGATCATGAGACCGTTGTTCGATTAAGTGACTATTACGAGGCGCAAATCGCCCGGTTGGAAAAGATGCTCGCGCGAGATCTGAGCATGTGGCGGAGAAAATAGATGCAAAAGGATTCAAAGCCCTGACCGCAAGCCCGCAACAGCCGCCCTGGATCGCCTATGTCGTCCCCTTCGACTTTCCCGAGGGCGGGGCGGGCGCGCGGCGCGTGCTGGGTAATGCGCAATCGCTGGTCGCGGCTGGCTATCGGGTGACGATCATCTCGGCGCAGATTGACCGCTCGGGCAGCGATGCGCGGCCTTTCGCGCCGGGGATCAGCCTGGCCTCTACCGGCGAGCGCGATGCCGAGCATCTGCCCCGCGCGCTGAAACGGGCGCGCTATATCTTTACCGGAAGCCGCACGCGGGACTGGATCGCGCGCGCGCCGACGCCACCTGCCGCCATCATATTGTACAGCGGATATTCGCCCTATCTATTGCAGCTGAGCGGGATGGCCCGGCGACGGAATATACCGCTGATCTTTGACGCGGTCGAATGGTATACGGCGGACAGGCCGCTTGGTTTTCTGAAATCGCCCTATCTGTGGAATATCGAGTTCGCGATGCGCGTTCTGATCCCCCGGCAGGACGGGGTGATCGCTATCTCGTCCTATCTGGCCGACTATTACCGCCGGCGCGGGCTTCCGGTGGCGCAGGTGCCGCCGACCCTGGATGTCTCGGCGTTAGAGCCGTCGCTCGAAACGCTATCTCCGGATGGTCGTCTGCGACTGGCCTATTGCGGTTCGGCCTCGAACGATCTGCTGGATACGGTCATCACAGCCCTGATGCGGCTCGACCCCGAGGGGACACGCATCCTGCTGGATATTGCCGGCCCCACCGCAGACGAAGTGTCAGCACTGCCCAGCCTCCGTGGCCGCGATGCCGTACCCGCCGGGCTGACGCTGCATGGCCGGGTGAGCCATGAGCAGTCGGTTGCGATCACGCGCGCCGCCGATTTCAGCATCTTTTTGCGACAAATCAATCGGGTGTCGAGCGCCGGTTTCCCTACCAAATTCGGCGAGAGCCTGAGCCTGGGGACGCCGGTGATCACCAATCTGACCTCGGATCTTGCGGACCATCTGGAAGATGGCGCCAACGGTCTGGTCTGCCCCTCGCCTGACCCCGGCGATCTGGTGAAAATTCTCGAGCGGGCCCTGACGCTGGAGCCGGCGCGTCTGTCGGCCATGCGCCGCGCCGCACGTGCGACCGCCGAAACCAGTTTTGACTATAATATACACAGCGAAGCCCTTGTCCGTCTGCTAGCGCAATGCAATGCGCCCGGCCCCGACCGGACCCTTATGGAGAATGATAATCATGTTTGATGATGTTTGCCTGATGATTACCGGCGGTACCGGCAGTTTTGGCAATGCCGTGGTGCGGCGGTTCCTGGACAGCAATGTCCGCGAAATCCGGATCTTCAGCCGGGACGAGAAGAAGCAGGACGATATGCGCAAGCTGTATCGCAGCGACAAGATCAAATTCTTCCTCGGCGATGTGCGCAGCCGTGACAGCCTGACGGACGCCATGCACGGCGTTGATTTTGTGTTTCACGCCGCCGCGCTGAAACAGGTCCCGTCCTGCGAATTCTTTCCGCTGGAAGCCGTGCACACCAATATCCTGGGTACAGCCAATGCGATTGATGCGGCCCATCGCTCCGGCGTGAAGCGGATGATCTGCCTGTCCACCGACAAGGCGGTCTATCCGATCAATGCCATGGGCACCTCCAAGGCGATGATGGAAAAGGTCGCCACCGGCAAGGCGCGCTCTATTGACTCCGAACGCATGACGATCTGCTGCACGCGCTATGGCAATGTCATGGCCTCGCGCGGGTCCGTCATCCCGCTGTTCGTGCGCCAGATTCAGGCGGGCGAGCCGCTGACGATCACCGACCCCGACATGACCCGCTTCATGATGACGCTGGATCATGCCGTCGATCTGGTGCTGTTCGGTTATGAACATGGCGCCACGGGCGATATGCTCGTGCAGAAGGCGCCAGCCGCGACCATCAAGGTTCTCGCCCAGGCGCTGCTCGAGCTGTTTGAAAAACCCGATCATCCGATCAACATTCTCGGCACCCGCCATGGCGAGAAGAAGCACGAAACCCTGCTCTCTCGCGAGGAGCTGGCGCAATCGGTCGATCTGGGCGAATATTACCGGGTGCCGGCAGACATGCGCGACCTGAATTACGGCGTCTACGTCGAACCCGGGGAAAGCCGGATCAGCGAATCCTTTGACTATACGTCGGAAAACACGCAACAGCTTGATGTCGAGGGCATGAAAGAGCTGCTGCTGCAGCTTCCCTTCATCCGTTCCACGATGGCCGGCGAACCGGCAGATTCCGAGGTTTGACATGCAGGTCCTGATTACCGGAGCAAATGGTTTCATCGGCCGCAATCTGGCGCTGCGCCTGCGCGAAGCGGGCCATGACGTGCTCGGCGCGAACCGCGCCACCAGCGACGCCGATCTGGCCGATATGGTGAAGCAGGCGGAAGCGGTGGTCCATCTGGCCGGCGCCAACCGGCCTGACACCGAAGCGGAATTCGAGGAAATCAACGATCGCTATACCGCGCACCTGTGCGCATTGCTGCGCGACCGGTCCGCTGCCATTCCCGTGATTGCGGCGTCCACCATCCAGGTGGATCGCGACACGCCTTATGGCCGGACCAAATTCAGTGCCGAAGCCCATCTGCAGGCGCTGGCCAGCGATAGTGGCGCGCCGGTCAATATCTGCCGGCTGGTCAATGTATTCGGCAAATGGTGTCGTCCGGATTATAATTCGGTCGTCGCCACCTTCTGCCACAATATCGCCCGCGATCTGCCGATCACGATCAGCGCTCCGGACGCCGAGGTCCGGCTGGTACATGTCGATGATGTGATTGACGGCTGGCTGACCTGGCTTGCCGCTCCGGGCAGCGGCGCCCAGATCACTGCGATCGCGCCGGAATATCGCATCACCCTGCAGGAGCTCGCAGACCGGTTGCGCGAATACCGGGCTATCCGAGAGACGCACACGGTGGGAGAAACCGGCACCGGGCTCGGACGCGCGCTATATGCCACCTATATCAGCTATCTGCCGGTCGCGGATTTTGCCTATCCCGTCACTCGCCACGGCGACGAGCGCGGCGTCTTCGCCGAAATGCTCCGCACCGAACATTCGGGCCAGTTCAGCTTTTTCACCGCCGGACCGGGGGTGACGCGCGGTGGCCATTACCACCACGCCAAAACCGAGAAATTTCTGGTGCTGAAAGGCCAGGCGCGGTTCCGTTTCTACAATATGGACAGCGGCGAGACCCATGCGCTGGAAACCAACGGCGAAGAATCCATGGTGGTCGAGACGGTGCCGGGCTGGAGCCACGACATCACCAATATCGGCGAGGACGAGCTGATCTGCATGCTCTGGGCCAATGAGCTTTTCGATCGGGAACGACCGGACACTATTTCGCACTTACTAACGCAATGATGCAATTTGCAGGACAATATGTATGAGAGTGATCGAAGCAAAATGGTTGCAAAAACAGCTGGCTGACATGGATGTTTCGGAATTGTCGCCGTTGCTGGAGATCGGTTCCTCCAGCCTCGAATTCCGAACAGTTGCCAAGCCTCATATCGAGCAATTCGTCCACGCTCCCCTGCGGGAACGTGGCGTGCGGATTATCACGACTGACCTTCGCGATGCCGAAGGCGTCGAAATAGTCGGCGATATTTTCGATCCGGCTGTCGGTGCGAAGCTTCAAGATAGTCATGCGAAGTCACTATTGCTTTGCAATTTGCTTGAGCATCTTGTCGACCCCGCCGCATTCGCCGCCGCATGCAAGGACTTTATAAAGCCGGGCGGCTATATTATCGTTACGGTGCCGCATGATTATCCCTATCATCTTGACCCGATTGACACCATGTTCCGCCCTTCACCAAAAGACATTCATGCCCTGTTCCCGGGTACCACGATGATCGAGAGCGAAATCCTGGTGGATAGCGGACGATGGTCCGACCTGCGGCGCAAAAGAACACCCTTTCAGTCCATTATATCGATAGTCGGCGAAGTCGCGCGGACGCTCACGCTTCGTGGCGGGATCGAAAGAGCAAAATCGCGTGCCTCGGGCCTAAGTTACCTGGCTCGGAATTACAAAATATCGGCAGTCATTTTACGCGTGCAGGAAGAGCAATCGCCATGACAAAGAAACTCAAAGTCGCCACCATCGTCGGCACCCGGCCGGAGCTGATCCGGCTGTCACGCGTCATGGCCGCGCTCGACCGGCATTGCGATCATCTGATCATCCACACCGGGCAGAATTACGATTATGAGTTGAACGGCATATTTTACGAGGATCTCGGCCTGCGCCAGCCCGACGTGTTTCTGGAAGCGGCGGGCGACACCGCCGCCGAGACGATCGGCAATATCATTGCCAAATCGGCAAAGGTGCTCGCCGAACACCGGCCCGATGCGGTGCTGGTGCTGGGCGACACCAATAGCTGCCTCGCGGTGATCAGTGCCAAGCGGCTGAAAATTCCCACATTCCACATGGAAGCAGGCAACCGCTGTTTCGACATGCGCGTGCCCGAGGAGATCAACCGCCGGATCGTTGACCATACCGCCGACATCAACCTGACCTACAGCCAGATCGCGCGCGAATATCTGCTGCGCGAGGGACTCGACCCGCAGCGGGTGATCGTCACCGGCAGCCCGATGCGCGAAGTTCTGTCCGCTTATGGCGACCGGATTGCAGCGTCGAATGTCCAGGAACAGCTGGGGCTGGAAAAGCACGGCTATTTCGTGGTCAGCGCGCACCGCGAGGAAAATATCGAGGACCCGCGCCAGTTCGAGGGGCTGGTAGAAATTCTCAACATGCTGCCCGAGCGGTTCGGACTGCCGGTGATCCTCTCCACCCACCCGCGTACCCGCAACAAGATCGAGGCCACGGGCGCGAAACTGGACCCGCGGGTGCAGCAGATGAAACCCTTCGGATTTTCCGACTATAACGCCCTGCAGATGAACGCCCGCGCCGTTCTGTCGGACAGCGGCACGATCACCGAGGAAAGCTCGATCCTCAATTTCCCGGCGCTCAATATCCGCGAGACCCACGAACGGCCCGAAGGCATGGAGGAAGCGGCGGTGATGATGGTCGGCATGAACCCCGAACGCGTGCTGCAAGGTCTGGATATTCTGCAATCGCAGCCCCGCGGTGACGACCGGATGCTGCATCTGGTACATGACTATGCATCGGACAATGTGTCGGAAAAGATAGTGCGGATCATCCACAGCTACACCGATTTCGTGAACCGCGTGGTATGGCGGAAAGAGTGAAATCCATGCGATACCAATCCAAAATAGCCAGCCTTCCAGCCGACGTGGCGCACCGGAGCGCTGGATAATCCCGTGCGCTTCGTAATCATCGCCGGATTTGCCGGATCGCTGCTGAATTTCCGGGGTCCGCTTCTGCAGGCGTTGCTGGCCCGCGGGCACGAGGTGCATGCGATTGCGCCGGGCCTGGACGCGGAAAGTGCCGAGGCGGAGCAGTTGCGCGACATGGGCATTTCCCCGCATGATGTGATAATGGACCGCACCGGCCTGTCGCCTATGGCCGATCTGCGGTTGCTAATCGCGTTGGCGAGATTGTTGCGGCGACTGCGGCCGGATGTGGCAATGGGTTATACGGTCAAACCGGTGATCTGGGGTACGCTGGCGGCCTGGCTGGCGCGCGTACCGCGTCGGGTCGCGCTAATCACCGGGCTTGGCCTCTCGTTCAACGAGGGCAACGGGGCGAAGCAACGCTTGCTGACGGCATTGGTCTCGGGGCTGTACCGCATGGCCTTGAATCGCGCCGATACCGTCGTGTTCCAGAACCGCGACGATCTGGCGCTGTTTCGCGACCGTGCAATCCTGGGCACCGATGCAAAGACCAAGGTTGTCGATGGCTCGGGCATTGATCTCGACCGTTTTGCCCGCGTGCCGCTTCCCGATGGACCGCTGCGCTTTGTGCTGGTCGCGCGGATGATCGCTTCGAAGGGCGTGCGCGAATTCGCCGAGGCGGCGCGCCGCACCCGCGAGCGCCACCCGCTGGCGCAATTCGATCTGGTCGGCGGGCTCGACAGCAACCCCGACAGCGTGACCGCCGAGGAGATCGACCGCTGGCAGGCCGAGAAGATACTGACCTGGCATGGTCAGGTCGCCGATGTGCGACCGCTGATGCGGGCGGCCCATGTGGTGGTGCTGCCAAGCTATTATCGCGAAGGGGTTCCGCGCTCGCTGCTCGAGGCGCTGGCGCTGGGGCGGCTGATCATCACCACCGATATGCCGGGTTGTCGCGAAACGCTCGACGGCGGGAACAACGGGGTTCTGGTGCCGCCGCGCGATGCCGCGGCCCTGGCACAGGCCATGGACAGGCTGGCAAGCGCGTCTTGCGGAGAGTTGTTAAAGATGTCAGAGGCGTCACATCGCCTGGCGAAAGAACGGTTCGATGTGCATCGGGTGAACCGGGACATGATCGCAGTGATCGAGGGCGAGACACCGGCGGTGTAAGCCGCGATATGTTCGGGACCTCACAGGGGAAATATGGCGTGAAAACAGTCTGTTCTACGATGCCGAGGGCCGGAGAACCGCAAGTAGATTTCGATCCATCGATAGCAGCTGTCATGATCGTGGCGACGAGACGTCGTTTGAACCCCGGTTGCTCTGATACGGGTCGTGCCCGCTTATGGTGAAACGCATATTCGACATCCTTGGTGCCGGCATAGGTCTCACGCTTCTGTCGCCCGTTTTGCTGATACTGATCGTTCTGATCCGCCGGCAGATGGGGTCACCTGTATTGTTTCGCCAGACCCGGCCCGGCAAGGATAGCAAGCCCTTTGAAATGATGAAGTTTCGCACCATGCGTGATGCGACAGGCCCCGATGGCGAGCTGTTGCCCGATACGGCACGTCTGACTCCGCTGGGCCAAACCCTTAGATCGAGCTCCTTGGACGAATTGCCGGAACTGTGGAACGTGCTGAAAGGCGATATGAGCCTTGTCGGACCGCGACCGCTGCTGATGGAGTATCTGCCGCTCTACTCGCCCGAACAGGCCCGCCGCCACGAAGTGCGTCCCGGCGTCACCGGATGGGCGCAGATCAACGGGCGCAACGCGATCTCCTGGGACGAGAAATTCGCACTCGACATCTGGTATGTTGACAACCGCAGCCTGTGGCTTGATCTGAAAATTATCTGGCTGACGATCCGCAAGGTGCTGAAGCGCGAAGGCATCTCGGCAGCAGGGGAGGCGACAATGCCGAAGTTCACAGGTCCGCAGTCATGAGGCGGTTGATCGGCGTCTACGGCGCATCCGGTTGCGGGCGCGGGATCATGCCCCTTTTACGGGCGCAATATCCCGAGGCGGAACTGCTGTTCATCGACGACGGGCAGGCGCCTGGTCGCGTGAACGGCCACGAGATTGTCGACTGGCCCGGCTTTCTGGAACGCGACAACAGGGACAAGGCCATATCGATCGCAATCGGCGCATCAAAGATTCGCCAGATTCTCGCGGAAAAATGCGCCGCATCGGCTATTCCGCTGATTGAAGCCCGGGCGGCAACGGTTGTGCAAATGGACGAGGTGACCATAGGCGACGGTGCCTGCCTGTCGCCTTTCGTGACACTGACATCGAATATTTCGATCGGACGCTGTTTCCACGCCAACCTCTATTCCTATGTCGAGCATGACTGCGTGATCGAGGACTTTGTCACATTCGCACCCGGCGCGAAGGTCAACGGCAATGTCACAATCGGCAAGCACGCCTATATCGGTTCCGGTGCGATATTGCGACAGGGCGTCACCATAGGCGCCGGTGCGACCGTCGGAATGGGCGCGGTTGTCACCCGTGATGTACCGCCCGGCGAAACCGTTGTCGGCAATCCGGCACGACCCTTAATCAAGGACTAATCATGCGAATCTATCTTTCACGCCCCCATATGTCCGGTCGGGAGGAGGCCTATGTCGCCGAGGCCTTTGCCTCCAACTTCATTGCCCCTCTGGGGCCCCAGCTTGACGCATTCGAGGCCTCTGTCCGCGATTATCTCGGTGCAGATCTGCATTGTGTTGGCCTGTCGTCCGGTTCGGCCGCTTTGCACCTCGCTCTGCGCATAGCAGGAGTCGGGCAAGGGGATGAGGTCTGGATTTCGTCGATGACTTTTGCCGGTGGTATTTTTCCGGTCAATTATCTCGGCGCGACGCCCCGGTTTTTTGATCTCGACCCGGCCAGCTGGACCATCGATATTGTAAGGCTCGCGGAAGAATTGGCCGTGGCTGCACGTGAGGGCCGCCTGCCCAAGGCCATCGTTCCGACAGACCTCTATGGTCAATCCGTCGATCTCGACGCGCTGGAAAGCCTCGCGGCGCAATATGATGTCCGCCTTGTCCTCGACAGCGCAGAGAGCCTGGGCGCATCCTATCTGGACGGACGCAAGGCCGGCACCGGCGGCGACGCGGCAATCCTGTCGTTCAACGGCAACAAGATCATCACCACCTCGGGCGGCGGCATGTTGGTCACCCGGCACAAGCAATGGGCAGACGAGGCGCGTTTCCTCGCAACTCAGGCGCGTGATCCCGCTCCGCATTACGAGCATTCCACCTTCGGCTACAATTACCGTCTGTCGAATATCTGTGCAGCAATCGGCATCGGCCAGATGGAAGTGCTGGATGACCGCGTGGCGCGGCGGCGAGCGATCTGTGAACGCTATCGCACCGCATTATCCCACCCCGGCATCGCCTTCATGCCCGAACCCGAGGGACAGCGCTCCACCCGTTGGCTCACGGCCTTGACCCTGGATCCCGCAAAAACAGGCGTATCTCGCGAGGACATCCGCCTGATGCTGCTGGAACATCAGATCGAAGCCCGACCGTTGTGGAAACCGATGCACATGCAGCCGCTATATTCTGGCGCCCCTTATCATGGCGCCGGTGTCGACGAGACGCTATTTGCGAACGGGCTCTGCCTGCCGTCGGGAAGCGACATGACCGATGAACAGCAAGACGAAGTTATCGAGCGGATCTTGGGCCTGTTGGAAACCGCCCGCTGACAGGCAGTCAAGTAAGATGGCGAGTCGTTCAGCGGCATCGCATGCGACGCTAGGCCGCAGAAAACGAGCCCTTAAATTCTATCGCGAACTCAACTCGATAGAATATATTTCCCCGTTCAGATTTTCTTTGTCCGACCAGGCCCGCGCCAACAGGGACAAACGGACAGCCTCGCATTCAGGCGGAATCGGACCGACAGAATATGTGCTGGGAGTTTTGGTAAGCGGCTGATCAAAAAACTTCTTCTTGTTGTTTTCGCACAGAAGTTCAATCCGCACATCTTCAAGCTGTTCGACCGGCGAAACATTGTGCTCAATCTTCAGGGTGAAAGATTGCGGCACGGACAAAATCCTTTCGGCCAATATGCCAGCCTTGCCCCGCCTGACAAAGAACTCCAGCCGCTCCGGGTCACCGACAACCTGCGCACGCTCCCCGGAACCATCATTCAACTGCCAGTCGAACGGTGGCATTTCGGTGCTCCAGTCGAGCCTTTGTTGCCGCTTGGCTGAACCGGCCAGCCCGCCGGAAATGGGTCCTGAAATTTTGCGGTAAAGCGCAGCCGCCGAATCCAGCTGACCCGCCTTGACCAGCGCACCGATAATGGCTTTGTCGGTATCGGGTTCAACAACCATTGTTTCAAACAGACTCATCCGTAAGCGCGTCAAATTCGCCAGCGCGTCACGGTCGCCGGAGGCCGCTTTCAAAAACCTGTCAGACCAGCCCGGCTCGTTGCTCAATGCCTGAGCAAATTCCGGAATCGACCTTTCATCCTTCAGCGCTTGAATCAGGATCGGAAACATCGTTTCCTGCTGCTCCGGCGAAACGGCCAGGATCTGGTTAAGCACAGCAATGCTGTTGCCGAAATCTTCTCTCGACGCATATAAAAGCAGCAGATTTGACTGCAGCATGAGCGTTCTTCGATTGAGTTCGGACGCTGCCAGCAGAATCGTATCTTTTTTAGCAGCATCCTGCTGCGCCAGGGCCAATATTGTCCACGCTACCGGCGACAATGGTTCCTTTGCCAATATCCTTTTGGCCAAGGGCGCGAGCGATCCATCGGCCTGGCTGTTGAGACGGTCCAAGGCAACGCGCTCGAGCGCAAATCCGTTCAAAGGTGAAACGCTTGCGGCCAGAGCAGGTTGATCATTGGCCAGCACATTCGTGAAGGCTTGCATGGCCAGAACGCTGCTCAGGAAGACGGCCCCGATAGACAGGCCTGTTGCTTTCAGCCAATTCATCTTGGTTGGATCAGCGCGTTGGCCATCGTTCAACTGTCGTCTTTTTCACCATAGCTGTGCCCGTAGCCGTAACCATAGCCATAGCCGTAGCTCAGGTTGCGATCGTCCAGTTTCGTGACAATAGCACCGAAGATCCGAGCACCACTTGTTTCGAGCCTGCTCAGAGCCTGTTGAATCGTCCGGATTTTACCGCTGTTGGCTTCAACCACAAAGACAACACCATCGACTACCGAAGCAATTTCAAGCGCATCGGCCAATCCCAGTACGGGCGGACTATCGATGATAATATGATCATATGTCGTGCGCAGCTTCTCAAGCAGTGAATGCATCCGCGGCCCAGCCAGTAATTCACCGGGGTTAGGCGGTTTTCGGCCACTCGGAAGAATATCGAACGGGTGCGAGTCCAGCGATACGATGCTTTGCAGATAGTCATCGCTACCGGCCAGAAAGCCGCTCAGTCCGGTACCCGGTTTGGGCACATTGTCGAAAATTTCGTGCAGGCCCGAATTGCGCAAATCGGCATCCATATAAAGCACGCGCTTGCCCAGATGGCCAAGGCTTTCCGCGACAGCCACGGCCGTCAGTGTCTTGCCTTCATCCGGTCGGGTACTGGTGAACATCAGCGTCCCGGGAGCGCCCTTGTCCGTAAGGAAGGTAAGGTTCGTTCGGGTCGCCTGATAGGCTTCGTTCAGTTCGGATTTTTTGTCATCGAGCTGCGCATTAATGGCATCTTCCGGGATTAGCGGAATCAGGCCCAGAACGGGCAGATCAAGGACCCGCTTCACATCGGCCGGATTGCGAATGCTTTGATCCATTGTTTCGCGCAGGATTACCAGTGCTCCGCTGGCAAAGGCACCGAATAAAAACGCCAGTAACAGGTTACGGGACAGGGACGGTTCATAAGGCTGCCCGGCAATTACGGCCTTGTCGACCAATACCATATTGTTTTTGCCTGCGCCGACGACACCGATCTCTTTGAAACGCTGCAGCAGTGAATCATAAAGTTGACGATTGGTATCGACTTCACGTTTCAATATTCCGTATCTGACACCCTGCCCCTGCTGGCCCAGATAACCGGACTTCGCGCGATTGAATTCTTGCTGCAAGGCCTGCTCCTGAAGCAAAGCCTTCCGCAGGTTCGCCTGCAATTCTCTGGATATGTCATTCGAAGCCCCCTGCGCTGAAGATCGCAACGATGCCTCTTCTGCTTCCAGCGCAACGATCTGCGGATAAGACGGACCAAATTGAGACTTGAGACTGGCAAGCTTGGCCTGCACCTCGGACAAGCGGGATTTCAGGACAGCGGATGCACTACCGGAACTCGCTGCCGCCGCGCTCGCCCGCAATGCGCTTTCGGCTTCGATCCGTGCTGCGGTCGCACGGGCCAGATCGCCACTCAATGCGGAGAGTTCGGAGGAAGCTAGTGTCTGCCCGCCACCTGTAGATCCATCTTCGCTAGCAATCGGGGTAATGTTAACAATCTCGTTGGCGTTGGCATAGTCGATCAATTCCTGTTCGGACAGTTCAAGCTTTTCCCGCATTTCCGAAATTTGATCGCCGAGAAATTTCTGGGCCTGAACATTGGAACCAAATCTTTTGTCAAAATTTGTTCCCAAAAATTCCTGCGCCCAGAGATTTGCGATTTTTGCGGACAGGTTAGGGTCCGGGCTGGAAAAGCTGATATCTACCAGGTTCGAGAATTCAATGGGCTGGATTGCAACGTTCGAGAGCAGGATATTTGCTGCGGCGTTGTCTGAGGAACCGTTTTCAGCCAAGCCGTAAGCATTCTGGAAACTCTTGTCTCGAGTCAGGTTGCCGGCACTGACAACCCTGTTGGCAAGACTTCGGGACTGGAGGAGCTCATATTGCGTGGCAAAATACTGCCGGTCCTTGGAGATATTCTGCAATTCCACATCACCAATATTGGTCACATCCGACTCAATCTGGCTGATTTCGATTCGGGCCGCCGACCTGTAAAGCGGCGTCTGCAGCAACGTCATGATCAATCCGACGACTAGCGAAAAGACAATGATGCCGAGGATCACATATCGCAGGTTGATCGCCTGCTGCCAGAAACGCTCCAGATCATGAAGGCTTATGGAATCCGAAGCTCCCGCTTCAAATTCATCACGATCACCAACTGATGATCTTGCTTGCTGATTGTTCATTGCCATAATCTTTACTAGCCTATCGCCCTACTCTGTCGATCATGATCGCAGTTGTAGATAGAAGCGGAATATACGCCAAAATAGCCTGGAGGAAGCGTTTTGAAGAGGAATCGCCAACGGAAATAATGTCATTCGGATATATCGCAGGATCAGCATAATTGCCCCGCTCGATCGCTTTGAGATTGTAGGCGCCGATATATTTCTGACCTCCAACGGTCCGAGATACCAGCACCTCTTCTGATTTTGCATAATCTGACAAGCCACCCGCGTTATACACGGCACGGAGCAGAGTTTGCGAATTGGAAGACAGCAAAGTTCCCGGCTTTTTTACTTCGCCCCCGACCGAAATGGTCAGCTCCGGCAGCTTGGTTGGACGAACCGTAACTTGCGGTTGCAAAACATATTGTCCTCTCAACCGGTTTTCGATCACTTCTTCTACTCCGGATGGCGTCAGCCCATCCGTTTCAACGGTACCGATCAGTGGGAAATTGATGCGCCCTTGCTCATCGGCAAAGTAGGTACCAGAGAGAGTATCGGCGCCGAAAACCCGGATTTCCAACGATTCAAGCGGGCGGACCTGATAAGAAGCCGCAGCAGGGTTGGCCGGCAGCTCGCTTAATGTTGTCAATTCGACATCACTAGCCAAAGCGAGCGGGCCCGAGGTTGCGCAGGCACTCAACATGGCCCCTGATACCGCCAAAATGAACAATTGTTTCAATTGGATTTTCATTTTCACTCTCTAAACCACACAACGGAATTCAGCCGTAAACAGCAATTTACGATTAGGCAACCTCGAACCATCGCTATTTCCGAACGGGTGATGATGTCGGGCTCACCGGATCCTGTTGAACGGGGGATTCCCATCCAGAATCAATGCCATAAATAGCGGCAGTTCATGATTTCCTGCTGAAGCCGAGGGCTTCGGGATTGTGCCGGGCGGTGAACAGCAAAGCCATGATCCAGACAATAACCGCGCTGAATATCGGTGTCCTCAAAGGATAATCGACCAGGCTGGCCACAGCCAATATGGCCATGATCCCGAACCAGAAAAGCAAATGTGCCCGGTTTTTGGACGTTGCCGAGAACAGCTTCAGCACGCTGGCAATATAGAACAAGGCTCCGGAAACGGCCAGCACGGCCACTGGCAGGCCGCCTTCGATAAGAATTTGCAGCCAGTCGTTATGCGCCTGGTTGAAATAGCTGGGCATCAGCAATTCGCTTGGTTCGTGAATGAAATACACCTTGTCGAACGTGCCAAATCCGGCGCCGAAAGGCCAATATGTGCCAATCATTTCCAGCAATGTCGGCATCGCGCTTGCCCGCAGATTGGACATATTGTCGGATTCTATGAGACGGGTGACAGCAGGGACGCGATCAGACACGAAGAACAGCAAGACCAGCATGACACTAAAAGCGACGATGGCGATCGAAGCAATGATCGAACCGACTTTACCGACCTGCTTTTGCGTTTGCCTCGCAGCGTCCCCGGTCCTCAGGTTGAACAATATCACGCCGATAAAGAGCGCCATCCCGCCGCACAGGAACCCGGCCCGCGAACCATTTAAAATAGCCGACATGAAAATGATCAGATACATCGTTACCAACGCGATATTGCTATATTTCATCTTGAAGCGGAATAATCTCCAGCTTTGCGCATATATGTAGCTTATGATTAGTAGCGATACTGCGGAAAATACGCTGGAATGATTTCGGTTGGCGAAAAATCCGACTGCTTCGGATGCATTGGTGAATTCATAAAAATAGAGCGGCCCGCCACTGGGGCCCAGGATCTGCAGGATACTGAGCAAGGCATTGCAGAAGGCGATCAGGACTATCAGCGAGAGAAAGTCTTTTTTCCGTCCGTTAGGATAAATGTGAAACAGCAGAATGGCTGCCAGCGGGACGATCAAAGCGGCCAGGGAATTGGCGGTTCGGGAAGGCGAAAAGGACAGCGAGCGCCACAAGCCAGCCTGGTCGCCGGCAGCATCAAGCTTCACAATCAGTCCCCGGCCCGGTAATTCGGACCATAGCTGATAGGGCAAGGGTATGAGCTGGATGATCATCCAGAGGCCCAGAAGGCCAAGGCCCGCATATAGCGGCGCAAGCCCTTTGATTTGTTGCGACCCCAGTTGATAGAAAGCGTAACCGGCAAACAGGCAACAGACCGGCCTCAGGACAATCAGTTGCACCGCATCGCCGCGAGCGCTGCCCCCCAAAAAGCAGATAGCGACTATAAATGCGCCGAGTACAAGCAGCGAAGCGCGGTCCGTCATCTTGCGGCTGGGTGATATACCATTGTTTTTCTTGTCATTCATCATGGTCTAAATGTTCTAAACTGCAAATGGGAATGGCTTGTGAATTTGATGATAGGGCATGAACCGATAGTCAAATTAATTCACAGCGCTTCGCGTCCCCGGCATTTCTGCGCGGGGGGCCATCTGATTTCGCGGGAAGCGTTAAACCGGGGCTTCGCAGACCGAAAGCCTGTGCAGCAGGCTGCCATGATGATTGCGCGTCCATTCTGCCCACGCCGCAATTGCGGCGCGACAATTGCGATTGCTACCACTTTCAGAACCGTAATTGCATTGCCCGGATGGGCGCACGGAGCGAGCCCGGATTTCAAGGCAATGCACATAGCAAAGCCGCAGCCGGGCCTTCGCTATTTCAGCGAAGGCCCGGACTGGTTCATTCTGCAGAAGCAGCGACTTCCGCTTCGACGGCCAGCGCCGGCGCCGCTTCTTCTACTTCGAGCGGTGGCGGTGCCTTGTTGGCGATCGCCAGTTCGACATCTTCATCAATGAAGCCGCCGACCGCACCGCCTTTTGGGAAAACGGCGCTTGTTCCGGTCATGAAAAATCCGGCGATTGGAACGAGCGCAATGGCGCCGACGACACCGGCGGTACCAGTCACACCTTTGTCGTCAAAAGATCCGGTAAGCCGGATCTGGCGTCCGTTTACCCGCAGATAGAGCAATTTGGCGTCCAGCTTTCCCGATTTACCCCACATGCCCTTGTTGCGTACACTGACAAGCTCGCCCCAGGCAGGCGTGCCAGCCGGCACAACGGTCACACCGTTAACCTCGATAGGGGCGGATACTTCCAGAATGAAACGCTGGCCAACCTTCGCCGCCTTTTTCTTCGTGGTAATCTCTTCCATCAGCGTCAGGGAAACAGGCGTGCCGGCGCGCAAGACTGCATTGGTCGTAGCCGGAGCCGCTACCGGCGCCACTTCTTTTTTGGCCACGGGAGCAGCTTGCGCAGCCTCGGCCGTGACTTCCTGAGCGTTGGCATTGGCAGCCGCAAGAATGAGGCACGAAGCCCCCAAAATAAGTTTTTTCATTTAATTCCCCTGTGCAGACGATCCTTAAACCGAAGGCTTCGGTCCCCCTGGAGCGTCTTGCCGAAATATCTATGTCTACGAAAAGCGACCACGTCGAGCTTTTTGGAGTTGTCGCGCGCTTTATAAATGCCGCCGTCTTGATCTATTCGTCAGAAATAGCGCGCATCCGGCAGACTGGGGAAAGCAGGCAAGGCTTTGCCTCGGCCCTGGTGACTGGCAATAATCTGATGATGTGAAAAATCTGAAGAGTGGAGGACACGGAGGGATTCGAACCCTCGAAGCCCGTAAAGGCTTGTCTCCTTAGCAAGGAGGTGGTTTCAGCCGCTCACCCACGTGTCCACGCAGCTTGGCTAGAGAGGGCGCTATAACCATGGAAAGCGCTGGCTGCAACGGGAAAAATGGGCTGCTGTAAATCACACCGGAAATTCCGGAACGGGGCCGATTGTGACTACGGGACTCGGACCGCCGCAGAATCGAGTCCGTTCGTCGTCCGTTCATTGCGTGGTCATACCCGACGGCCGAGAGCCTATGTTTGGCTGGTAACGGGAAGGAGTTTACCCATGTTACGGTTATGCTTGAAGAAATCATTGGGTTTATTTGCTGTCCTGGCCCTTGCCAGTGGACCGGCTCTGTCGCCCGCATATGCACAGGTTGAAACCGTCGATCCGAATGACGTGATCGATGCCGATCTGGCTGCGCCCGACTATGACGGGAATTTTGAATCCGACGCCTCTCGCCCGACGACGGTCGAGGACGCGCCGATGGATAGCGACATCAACGCGGATATTATTGCGCCCTCCGGCTCGACGACGACCGCTGCCCAGACCGGCAATACCGTCGCCCCGGCGACCGATGACGGCAACACCTATCAGGACGATGACCTGATCGGCGCTGCCGAAGGCGTATTCGGCAAAGGCGCGAAAGGCCTGGCTGAAGTGATCGAGGATATTCTCAAGAAACAGGGCCGGCCCAATGCCTATATTGCCGGACGCGAAGCCAGCGGGGCCTTCATTGTCGGCCTGCGCTACGGCTCGGGCAAGCTGTACCACAAGGTCGAAGGCGAACGCCCGGTCTACTGGACAGGGCCTTCCATCGGCTTTGATTTTGGCGGCAATGCTGCCAATACCTTCGTGCTGGTCTATAATCTCTATGACAGCGAAGAGCTGTATCAGCGCTTCCCGGCTGGCGAAGGCGCGGCCTATTTCATCGGCGGCTTCCATGTCAGCTATCTGCGCAGCGGCGACAAGGTGCTGATCCCGGTACGGCTGGGCGCGGGCCTGCGGCTCGGCGCGAATATCGGCTATATGAAATTCAGCAAGAAGCAGAAATGGCTGCCGTTCTGATCAGGTGATCGGCCGGGCAGCCGGCCGTCACTCCCGGGCCTACGCCAGCGACCGGACCTTTTCCATCCGCGCCAGATAGCGTGCCAATATGTCGATCTCCAGATTGACGACCCGACCGGATTGCAGATCTCCGAGCGTGGTTACCTGCGCCGTGTGGGGAATGATATTGAGCGTAAAAAGGGTTACCCCGTCTTCGTCTGACACCGCATTGACGGTCAGCGAGACGCCATCGACCGTGATTGATCCCTTGGCCGCAACAAAGGGTGCCAGTTCCCTGGACACCCGGATGACGACTTCCCGGGAATCGCCGGCAATGATGCTGGACATGACTTCGCCGACGCCGTCGACATGACCGGTGACGATATGTCCGCCCAGTTCGTCGCCGACTTTCAGCGCCCGTTCCAGATTGAGCCTGCGGCCCGCGACAAATTGCCCTTCTGCTGTGCAGGAAGCGGTTTCGCCCGACACATCGACGGCAAACCAGTCGGCGCCCTTGTCGACCACGGTCAGACAGACGCCCGAGCAGGCAATCGACGCGCCCATATCGACGCCGTCCATGTCATAGCCGCATTTGATTTTGACCCGCAGATCGCCGCGCTGGTCGATCGATTCGATGGTACCGATATCTGAAACAATGCCTGTGAACATGGGCGATCCTATTTGCTGTGCCTATTGGTTGTAAACCGAGCGGAACCTAGGCGGCGCGATCGTATATCTCAAGCATATCCTGCCCGAGGTCGCGCTGCTCGGTACGTCGCCAGTGGCCATGCGCCTCGCTGAGCTTTTCCAGCCCGATATCGGCAATGGATGGCAGTCCGCCACCGATGATGATCGGCGCGCGATAAAGCAAAAGCCGGTCGACCAGATCTGCCGCCAGAAAAGAGGTCGCGGTTTTTGCGCCGCCCTCGACCAGCAGCCAGTTGATATCGGCAAGGCCGGCAATCGCGGCGGGCTCGTCGAGTTGCAGCCAGTGGTCCGGCATTTCCTTGTCTGTACCGAGCACGACCGGTTGCGGCGATCGGTCGGCCAGTCCGTCGAGCCGGACATCAAGCCCCGGCCGGTCGATTCTGGCTGTGCCTGCGCCCACCAATATGGCGTCGCTGCGCGCCCGTTCCAGATGGGCATGCGCCCGTGCCCGATCGCCGGTAATCCACTGGCTTGACCCGTCGGCCATGGCAATACAGCCGTCGAGCGACATCGCGAGTTTCAGCGTGACAAAGGGGCGGCCATTCTCGACGCGGCACAGAAAACCGGCCATCGCGCGGCGCGCTTCCGGTTCGCGGATGCCGACCGATACCGGAATGCCGGCATCGCCCAGCCGGTCAATACCGCGGCGCCTTGTGCGCTCGTCGGCGTCAAGAGTCGCGACAATCACCCTTTTCGGTTTTGCGTCGATGATCGAAATGCTGCAGGTCGGTCCCCGCGTGCTTTCATGGGCACAGGGTTCCATGGTGACGTAGATATCCGCGCCTTTCGCCGCGCTTCCGGCCTGGGCCAGCGCCATCTCCTCGGCATGCGGACGGCCGCCCTTCTGGGTCCAGCCACGGCCGATGACGTTGCCGTTTTTGACAATGAGACAACCGACATTCGGATTGGCACCGGTCCGCCCACGGCCCCGCTCGGAGAGAGCCAGGGCTGCTGCCATATAATGCGCGTCGCCGGGAGGAGTCAGCATTGCAGGCCGGCGGGGCGTTCCACCTCGACCTCACCGCGCGCCAGCCGCTCGGCTATCGCGTCCCGTTCAATCTGGTCGACATCCATACCGGACATCCGGCCGAGCGATTTCACCGCTTCGCGCCGTTTCGTTTCCAACTCGTCTTTCAGACACTGGATTTCCCAGCGGTCCTGCAGGATTTCCTCGTCGGTGCGGTCATTTGTCCAGTTTTCGACATAAATGACCTCCTGCGGTACATAAGTGTAGGTATTCACCTGCGGATCGAGCCAGAAAAGGAACAAAATGAACGACGTGCAGGCAATTGCCATGGCCGCGGGGAGCAGGCGCTCCCCCGGTTCACTCTGACGAAAAACGGCGACCAGGTCACCCAAACCGCCGCTAACCGATGCATCTTTCAACATTCCCATGCCGTCCAAATAGTGCGGACCCAGCCGGATGACCAGCCCTTCCCGCAAAATAGCCGCGGGAAAAGCCGGGCCGGCCATCCGGCGCGCTGATCAGCTGTTGATTTCAAAGCGAACTTTCAGCGTCATCCAGCTCTCATAGGGCTTGCCATCCTTTGTCGCCGGCGTGAATCGCCATTTGTTCAGCGCCTGTTTGCGGGTCGCCGACCAGAAATCGACGTGCGGCGAATCGATCAGTTCGATTTGCTTCACCCGGCCGTCGGTGCCGACCAGCACCCGGACACTGACCTCGCCCTCGCGCTCGAGCCGCAGCAGGCCGGTCGGATATGCGGGCTGGAACTGCCCTGCGTAGCGCGTGTTCAGCCGAGCGCCGACGATCACCGGGTCGGGCGTGATTTCGATCCTTTGCAGGGGTATATCAATGCCTGTTCCTCCGGAATCACTGCCAAGCATGGTCTCGGCATATTGGATTTTCGGAACAGGAGGCAATTTGATGATCGGCCGGTCCGGTGCGATTTGCTGCGTTTGCGGTGCAGCTTTGACTTCCGGTTGCTGCTCTTCGATAACCGGCTCGGGAGGCGTCTCGGCCAATTTCGGAAGGGCAACAAGCGTCCCTTCCGGTCGCTCGGTCACGACAATCGCGGGCATCGCTATCACCGCACCGATAATCGCCGCGTGCACGGCGACGGTCATAATCAGGCCTTTCGACCGTGGTGTTTTGTTTTCGTAGACAGATACATAGCTCATGTTCAAATCCTCTCAACCATCCTCAACAACGGCGGAGCGGCTTCGTGCTTTTTTGACTATCTCGCCCCAGCGCCAATTGTTATGTTATACTATAACATTTTAAATTGCAAACACGGAGGTGCGCGCGCGGAATTTGAATCGCCTGCAACTGTCTAACTATTTGCTTTTAAAAGTCTTTCCAGCGCAACTTCGCGGCCGATCAGCGGCAGCAAGGCGTTCATATCGGGCCCATGGTCCAGCCCGGTCAGGGCCTGCCGCAGCGGCATGAACAAGCCCTTGCCCTTGCGTCCCGTCGCCTCCTTGAGCGCTCCGGTGAGATCTTTCCAGAGATCGGAAGATGCTTCCAATTCTTCCAATTTATCATGGGCGACGGCTAGAAATTCGTGGTCTTCCGGCGAAAATTCGGGCTGGGAAACCGGTCCCGTCACCACCCGCCACCATTGGTCGACATCACCCATATCATGCAGATTCGGCCGGATCACCGCCCAGGCTTCGGCGTCCATTGTTTCCGGCAGCCGATCCTTCACATCCTCATAGTCCAGCAGATGCACGATCTTCTGGTTCAGCTGCGCCAGCTCTTCATCGTCAAACCGCGCCGGAGCACGACCAAAACGGGCAAAATCGAATGTCGCAATCAGTTGCGCTACATCGGCAATCGGTTCCACCGGATCGCTGGTGCCGATGCGGGCGAGCAATGCGACAATCGCCTGCGGTTCGATATTCTTCTCGCGAAAACTGCTGACACCAAGCGAGCCGAGCCGCTTGGAGAGCTTGCCCTCGGTTCCGACCAGAAGCGCTTCATGGGCGAATTCCGGCGGCTTCGCGCCAAGCGCCTGGAACATCTGGATCTGCACCGCAGTATTGGCAACATGGTCCTCACCGCGCACGACATGGGTGATCCCCATCTCGATATCGTCGATCGCCGAGGGCAACATATAGAGCCAGCTACCGTCTTCGCGCAGGATGACCGGGTCGGACAGCAAGGCGGGATCAAAATTCTGATCGCCCCTGATCAGGTCGGTCCAGGTGATCGGCGTGTCATGATCCAGCTTGAAGCGCCAATGCGGCTTGCGCCCCTCCGCTTCATAGGCAGCGACCTGCTCTGCAGTCAGATCGAGTGCCGCGCGATCGTAAATGGGCGGCTTTCCCCGACCAAGCTGGATCTTGCGCTTCAGGTCCAGTTCCTGCGCCGTCTCATAGGCGGGATAAACCCGGCCATCCGCCTTCAGCTTTGCCAGATGTTCTGCATAACGATCAAAGCGCGCAGACTGACGTTGCTCTTCGTCAGAAGCCAGACCGAGCCACGCCAGATCGGCCCGGATCGCGTCGACATATTCTTCCTTCGACCGCTCGGCATCGGTATCATCGAGCCGCAGCAGAAAGGTGCCGCCCTCTTTCTGCGCGAACATCCAGTTGTGCAGCGCGGTGCGGATATTGCCGACATGAAGGTTGCCCGTGGGAGACGGAGCGAAGCGGGTTTTTATGGTCATACAGTCCTGAATGCGTTGGTTATCGGATAGCGCCGGTCGCGACCGAAATTTCTGGTGCCGAGCTTGACGCCCGGCGGGGCCTGTCGGCGCTTATATTCAGCGATATAGAGTAGCCGTTCGATCCGCACCACCGTTTCCCGGTCAAAACCGCGAGCGACCAGATCATTGACCGACAATTCTTCCTCGATCAGGCCGTGCAGCAGCGGATCGAGAATCTCGTAATCCGGCAGGCTGTCGCTATCTTTCTGATCCTCGCGCAATTCGGCGCTCGGCGGCTTGGTAATTACGGTTTCCGGCATCACCGGTCCATCCGGGCCAAGGCCCAGGCTCGGCTTGTTGCGATTACGCCAAGACGACAGTTTGAAAACGGTCAGTTTATAAGCATCTTTCAATACCGAATAGCCCCCCGCCATATCGCCATAGATCGTGGCATAGCCGACGCTCATCTCACTCTTGTTGCCAGTGGTGAGCAGCATATGACCGAACTTGTTCGACAGCGCCATCAGGGTCACCCCGCGAATCCGCGACTGGATATTCTCTTCGGTGATATCGACATTACTATCGGCAAAACTGTCCTCGAGCATCGCGTCAAAGCCTTCGATCGCCGGACCAATCGGGATCGTGTCCAGTCTGGTGCCGAGCATGTCTGCACAGCCCTTGGCATCGTCGAGACTTTCCTGCGAGGTGAAGCGCGACGGCATCATCACATTCCACACCCGGTCCGCACCCAGTGCATCGACCGCCACGGCGGCCGACAAGGCGCTATCGATCCCTCCAGAAAGACCGAGCAGAACCCCTGGAAAGCGATTGCGATTCACATAGTCGCGCAAGCCAACTATCATCGCATTGTAGATATCGGCCGGATGGTCATCGAGGCGATGGAGGTCACCCGGCGCACAACTCCACTCACCGCCTTCGCGCGACCAGCGGGTATCAACGATCGCCTCGTCCCAGTCGGGCAGCTGGTGCATCACGCTGGCATCACCATTGAGCACGAAACTGGCGCCATCGAACACAATCTCGTCCTGTCCGCCAACGCGGTTCAGGAACAGCAGCGGAATTCCGGTTTCCCGTACCCGTTGCGTAGCGACCTGCCCTAGACGCTTATCGTCTTTCTCGATCTCATATGGGCTGCCGTGCACCGAAATGAACAGCTCAGCCCCCTGTGCTTTGAGATGTTCGCAAACGGTCGGAAACCAGACATCTTCACAGATCGGCAGTCCGATTTTGCAACCCTTGAAAATGATCGGTTCGGGCAACGGGCCGGAAGCGAAGAGCCGCTTTTCGTCAAACGTGCCGTAATTGGGCAGCTCGACCTTGTACCGGATATCCTTGACATGCCCGCCCTCAAGCAGCGCTATGCCATTATAAAGCTTGTCGTCTTCGCGAAACACCGATCCGACCAGCATCGCCGGCCCCGGCCCTGCGGTCGCTGCAGCCAGCCGGTTGAGTTCCGCTTCGGCCCGTTCCCAGACCGCCGGCTTCAGCACCAAATCCTCAGGCGGATAGCCGATCAGCTGCAACTCCGGAAACACAATCAGATCGCTATCCGGTCGTGCGCCGTGCGCCGCTATCATCGCGTCGGCATTGCCGCGCAAATCGCCAACGCTCTGCGTCAATTGCGCCATGGTGATGGTAAGCTTTTCCGTCATCGCGCCCTGATAGGAAGGGCCACACTGCGGAGCAATCGAAATTAACGCAAATACGGACTTTTGATTCGCCGACCATCTGTCTAACAGGGTCACGAAATTGTCATGAGGTTCCGCTGACGATTCTTGCGGGCCATTGAATCGGGGGAACGCAATTATGAAACTCATGTCGGGCAACAGCAATTTGCCGCTGGCTACAGAAATCGCTGAATATCTGGGCATCCCGCTTACCGACGCGAGCGTCAAGCGCTTTGCCGATGACGAGATTTTCATAGAAATCCACGAAAATGTACGCGGTGAAGATGTATTCGTCGTCCAGTCGACCAGCCACCCGGCCAATGACAATCTGATGGAATTGCTGATCAGCATCGATGCCCTGCGCCGCGCTTCGGCCAAGCGCATCACCGCCGTCATCCCCTATTTCGGCTATGCCCGGCAAGACCGGAAGCCCGGCCCGCGGACACCGATCTCTGCCAAGCTGGTCGCAAACCTGATTACCGAAGCTGGCGCAGATCGCGTATTGACCGTCGATCTTCACGCCGGACAGATCCAGGGCTTTTTCGATATTCCTACCGACAATCTTTATGGCGCGCCGGTGATCAGCGAAGATATCATCAGGCGCCATAGCGACAAGGACATCATGGTCGTCTCTCCCGATGTTGGCGGCGTGGTTCGCGCCCGCGCATTGGCAAAGCGGCTCGACAACGCACCGCTTGCAATCGTCGACAAACGTCGCGAGCAGGCTGGCGTTTCCGAAGTCATGAACATCATCGGCGACGTCAAAGGCCGCTTCTGCGTCATGATCGACGATATCGCCGACAGCGCCGGCACGCTCTGCAACGCAGCCGATGCGCTACTCGCAGCAGGCGCAACCGATGTCGCCGCCTATATTACTCATGGCGTTCTCTCCGGCAAAGCCGTGGAGCGGGTCAACGCCTCATCGCTGCGCAAGCTGATCATCACAGACACCATCCGGGCACCGCAATCCGCGCTCGATTCCAACAAGATCCGGGTGCTACCGATTGCGCCGCTGCTCGGCGAAGCGATCAGCAGGATCGCCGATGAAAGTTCGGTCAGCAGCCTGTGGGACTAGTCTCGAAGGCATTTTTGATATCGGGAGTAAGCGATGCCCAGTTTTGAATCATTGCTAAAATATCGCATCCATATCGCCATATTGGCGATTTTCATCTCCCTGTTCGCCTGGTTTACCGAATGGGCCGACTGGGTCTATATCTGCCCCTATTGCCGCGCCCAAAGAACGGTCATCGGGCTCCTCGGCCTGCTCTTGCTTGCCAATCCCCTGCACTGGCTCAACCGATGGATAGCTTCAACGCTGGCCGCGCTGGGGCTGATTGTCGCCGGAATGCAGCATTTCAATGGCTGGAAAAAAATCATGGCGGGTCAATTTACCTGGGGCGACTATTGGTACGCCAATGCCTGGGTTCTGTCCGGCTGTGCGCTGTTCATCATTACCGGGCTGATCCTCTACCTGTGGGCCTGGCGCCCGGTCCCTTCCACAATGGATGACCAATGACCCCCAGAGACATTTACCTTGTAGAACAGCTCGCCGACCAAAGCTTGCCGATCAATCAGTTTCATTGAGACTCTGTTGGACCAACCGCCAAAATCGATCCTGATTCTGGGGGCTTATGGCTTCATTGGCAGCGCGATTGCCCGTGAACTTTCTGGCACGGGACATCAAGTCACCGGCTTTGGGCGCGATATCTCCTACGGCCGCTCAATTCTTCCCCGCATAAAATGGCACCAAGGTGATCTCGGTCAATATCGCGATCCGGAAAGTTGGTCTGCAATCCTCGAACATGTCGACATTGTGGTCAACGCCAGTGGAGTTCTGCAGTCCAGCCCGGGAAACGACATAAATGTCACCCAGACCGAGGCAATAATCGCATTGGCAAAAGCCTCCGAAACATCAGGTGTTTCTCGCTTCATCCAGATTTCTGCCTGCGGGGTCTCTGATCAAGCTTCTGGGGATTTCATGCAAAGCAAGGCGCGCGCTGACCAATATTTGCGGGCGTCTTCACTGAACGTAACCATCCTGCGCCCGGGATTGGTCATCGGACGCAACAGCTATGGCGGAACCGAGCTTATCCGGATGATAGCCGCGATGCCATATTTTGCGCCACGCTTGACAGGCTTCGGTCAAGTACAAACAATATCTTTATCAGAGCTAGTCGAAGCGGTCGTGCGCGCAATCGGCGTTGACGGGGAATTTGCCGGATCCCATGACTTGGTCGAGGAAAAGCCCCAGTCAATGGACCACATCATTGCCCGCCATCGCGAATGGCTGAGCTTCGCACCCGCTCGCTGCCATGTCGCAATTAACCCCAGATTGATGAGGCTGGCTTCGAAAATTTCGGATGGGCTCGGTTGGCTGGGATGGCGCTCACCCATGCGGAGCAACGCAATGGAAGCGTTGGTCGGGGGAGTGCAAGGCGACCCGCGTCAAACCAGTGAATTGCTAGGTCGCTCGGCCATGCCCCTGACCAAGACCCTGAATGGATTTCCTTCGGGCAAGCAGGATCGCATCCACGCGCAACTGATGCTGCTATTTCCGGTTTTTCTCGCTGCGCTTGTCCTTTTGTGGTTGGGGTCCGGGATATTGGGTCTGCTAAAGGTTGATGAAGCCGCCGCATTGCTGGCACAATCACAGCTGTCATCCCAGACGGCAGAATTGGTGGTCATCGGTGGCGCATTAGCCGACATCATTCTCGGCCTTGGCCTGCTGTTCCAAAAAACCGTACGCTTGGCACTCACAGGTACGGTCATTCTCACCCTCACCTATCTGTTTGGCGGAACCGTTTTCACGCCGGCGCTCTGGCTCGATCCATTGGCTCCGCTGATCAAGGCGCTGGCCGCTATGGGCCTGTCCATCACCTGCCTGATCACATTGGACCAGAGATGAGCGTCACTATTCTCTTCGCCCAATGGCTCCATATCATTGGAGCAACCGTGCTGATCGGAACAGGCGCTGGCATAGCATTTTTCATGGTGATGGCCCACCGCACACGAGATGCAAAACTGATCGCGCATGTCCTCGACACGGTCGTGATTGCCGATTTTCTGTTTACCGCTCTAGCGGTCATTGTGCAGCCGATTACGGGTTTCTGGCTCGCATATCTGCTTGGCTGGCCGATTATGACCCCCTGGATTATCTGGTCGCTGGTGCTCTATATTTTCATTGGCTTTTGTTGGCTCCCGGTTGTTTGGCTTCAGATCCGGTTGCGAAATCTGGCCAGAGCCGCAGCGAGGAAGCAGGAGGCCCTAACCTCACAATATTACCAGCTTTTCAAAACATGGTTCACACTTGGTATTCCTGCATTTTCGGCAATATTGGTCATTGTCTGGTTGATGCTCGCCAAAACTCCATTTTGATATTAAGGAACCGAGCATGACCCCTAAAGATATCGATCTCGCTCAGAAACTGGCAGAAGCCGCAGGTGAAGCGATCCGTCCGTTTTTCCGGGCGAAATTCGATCAGGAAACCAAGGATGATGCCTCGCCGGTGACCGAAGCAGATCGCGCGGCAGAAGCGACGATGCGGGCGATCATCGAGGCCGAACGGCCAGATGACGGCATCATCGGCGAGGAATATGGCACCCGCAACGAAGGCGCGTCGCGCCAATGGGTGCTCGATCCGATCGACGGCACAACCAGCTTTATCGCCGGGCGCCCGATATTCGGCACTCTGATTGCGCTGATGCAGGAGGGTTTTCCGCTGATCGGCATCATCGACCAGCCTATTTCAAGAGAACGCTGGGTCGGCGTTATCGGCCGCCCGACCATATTCAACGGCCAGCCGGCAAAATCCGCACGCTGCCGCGAACTCAAGGACGCCGTCCTCGCCACCACCACGCCGCACCAGTTTGACGAGCATGATGCCGAGCATTTCATAGGGCTGGCCAGCAAAGTTGCGCCGCGCAAGATCATCTATGGCGGCGATTGCTATAATTACGGTCTGGTCGCCAGCGGCCATGTCGATGTGGTCTGCGAAGCGGGCCTGAAGCTGCATGATTTTGCCGCCCTCGCCCCGATTGTCGATGGCGCCGGCGGGATGATGTGCGACTGGAACGGCGAGCCGCTGCACGCGGAATCAGATGGCCATGTGCTGGCGATCGGTGATCACGCACGGATCGATGATGTGCTGGAGGCCATTGCTTGCCATCATTGATGGCATTTCCGACGCGATATCGCTTGCAATTCAGGCGAATCTAGCTAAAGCCGCCATTCCGAAGTGACGCTCTGGCCAGTGTTGGGCTGCCACAAGTGTCCGTAACGGTACCATCTAGAGGAGACCAAAATGCCCAAGTTGAAGACCAAAAGTGGTGTGAAGAAGCGCTTCAAAATCACCGCAACCGGTAAGGTCAAGCACGGCGTAGCCGGCAAACGCCACCGTTTGATGAGCCATAACAGCAAATATATCCGCCAGAACCGCGGCACCAAGAAATTGTGTGATGCGGATGCTCGGACAGTCAAGAAATGGGCGCCATACGGCCTGGGTTAATTCCCGCCGCAGCGACATTCAAACTTACAGGATATAGATTATGGCACGTGTCAAACGGGGTACGACCACTCGTACAAAACATAAAAGATTATTGGTTCAGGCGAAGGGCTATTACGGCCGTCGCAAAAATACCATTCGCATCGCACGACAGGCTGTCGAAAAAGCTGGTCAATATGCGTATCGCGACCGCAAGGTCAAGAAACGGTCATTCCGCGCATTGTGGATCCAGCGTATCAACGCTGCGGTTCGTGCAGAAGGCATGACCTATGGCGTATTTATCCACGGCACCAAGCTCGCCGGGATTGAACTCGACCGTAAAGTAATGGCCGACCTGGCGATGAATGAACCTGCTATGTTTAGCGGCATCATCAAACAGGCGCAGGATGCTCTAGCGAAAGCTTAAGCATTTTCAGAAATTCAAAGAAGCGCCGGAGAGCAATCTCGCGGCGCTTTTTTATTGGGTTTTCTGCCGCAGCCTGCTTTAGACGGTCGACAGGGAAAATAGGGTAAAGTCATGAGTGCCAGTGAAGAAATTGCAGAGAAATATCTCGGACAGATAGCAGCGGCTGGTGATGGCGACGCTCTCGAAGCCATTCGCGTCGCGGCCCTGGGCAAGAAGGGCGAAATTTCGCTATTGCTCAAGACGCTTGGCAAAATGACCCCCGAAGAGCGGCAGACCGAGGGCCCGAAAATCAACGGCGCGCGGCAAGCCGTGGCCGATGCGATCGCGGCACGGAAAGACGCGATGGACGGCGAAGCGCTGAACGCCCGCCTCGCTACCGAAAAACTCGATATGACCCTGCCGCCGCCTAGCGCGCCAAAGGGCAGCATTCATCCGGTCAGCCAGGTGATGGACGAACTGGCAGAGATATTCGCCGATCTCGGCTTCTCGGTCGCTACCGGTCCGGAAATCGAGGACGACTGGCATAATTTCACCGCGCTCAACATTCCCGAGACCCATCCAGCTCGCGCGATGCACGACACATTCTACTTTCCACAAACCGACGAAGGCGGGATGGCCAAATTGCTGCGCACCCATACGTCACCGGTGCAGATCCGCACGATGATGGATGTCGCCAAGCAAACCGACGGTGCCGGTGAACCGATCTATCTTATCGCACCCGGCCGCACCTATCGCAGCGACAGCGATGCGACCCATACGCCGATGTTCCATCAGGTCGAAGGCCTGGTGATCGACAAGGGCATCCACATGGGCCATCTCAAATGGACGCTGGAAACCTTTCTTAGTGCCTATTTCGAGCGCGACGATATCGAACTGCGCCTTCGTCCCAGCTATTTCCCGTTCACCGAGCCATCGGCCGAGGTGGACCTGGGCTTCTCGGTTGAAAGCGGTCGTCGAATCATCGGCGGTGATCCTCGAGGCGAAAATGGCGGCTGGATGGAATTGCTGGGCTCGGGCATGGTCCACCCCAATGTCATCCGGAATTGCGGGCTGGATCCGGACGTCTGGCAGGGCTTTGCCTTTGGCTGTGGTATCGACCGACTGGCAATGCTGAAATATGGCATGGATGACCTTCGCGCTTTCTTCGATGGTGATTTGCGCTGGGCCGATCATTACGGTTTTGACGCACTCGACGTCCCCACATTGAGCGGAGGAGTCGGCGCATGAAATTTTCCTTAAGCTGGCTCAAGTCCCATCTCGATACCGAGGCAAGTCTTACCGAGATCACCGACAAACTGACCGATATCGGGCTGGAAGTCGAGGGCGTTGAAAATCCCGCCGATGCTCTGCGTCCGTTCCGCGTCGCCAAGGTTATCGAAGCAGGACCGCATCCCAATGCTGACAAGCTGCAATTGCTAAAGGTTGACGATGGCTCCGCTGAACCATGGCAAGTCGTCTGCGGCGCGCCCAATGCGCGCAAGGATATGGTCGGTGTCTTCGGCCCACCCGGCACATACATCCCTGGGAGTGATTTTACGCTGAAACCTACCAAAATCCGGGATGTCGAGAGTTTCGGCATGATGTGCAGCGCACGCGAGCTTGAACTGGGCGAAGATCATGACGGTATCATCGAATTGCCGTCCGATGCGCCGGTTGGCACGAGCTACGCCGATTATGCACAACTCGATGATCCGATCCTCGACGTCGCGATTACGCCAAACCGTCAGGATTGCATGGGTGTCCGCGGCATCGCGCGCGATCTCGCGGCCGCTGGCATGGGCACGCTCAAGCCGCGGGATATCTCATCCATCGCCCGGAGCGGTGCCGGTCCTGATATCGCTATCGACGATCCCGAAGGCTGTCCCGCCTTTTACGGTTGCACCGTCAGCGGCGTGACCAATGGCGCCTCACCGGACTGGATGCAGGCCCGGCTGAAATCCGCTGGCCAGAAGCCGATTTCGGCGCTGGTCGACATCACCAACTATGTCACCCTAGATCAGGGGCGCCCACTGCACGTCTATGACGTGGCCAAGCTGAACGGCGGACTGGTTGCGCGCAAGGCGCACCAGGGCGAGAAACTGGTCGCGCTTAACGACAAGGAATATACGCTCGACGAGACCATGACTGTGATCGCCGATCAAGCAGGCGCACATGGTATCGGAGGCATCATGGGTGGCGCGGCTAATGGCACGGACGCAAACACCACCGATGTGCTGATCGAATGCGCCTATTTCGACCCGGCCCATATCGCCCGTACCGGCCAGAAGCTAATGCTGACCAGCGATGCGCGGCAAAGGTTCGAGCGGGGCGTTGATCCGGCTTTTCTGGAAGAAGGCGTAGAGATAGCGACTGCCCTCGTGCAGGCGCTTTGCGGCGGAGATGCCAGCGAGATCACCAGTGTCGGCGAAGCACCGACAGAGCAGCGCGTGATCGATTATCACCCACGCCAATGCGCCGCCTTGGGCGGGCTGGATGTCGATCCGGATCGACAGCACGGTATTTTGGAAGCGCTGGGTTTTGTTATCGGTGACGATTGGCAAATCACCGTGCCGACATGGCGCCGTGACGTCGCCGGCTGGCAGGATCTGGTCGAGGAAGTCATCCGTATGGAGGGACTGGACAAGGTTCCATCGACACCGCTTCCCCGCAAGCCGGGTGTAGCCAAGCCCACCGCCTCTCCGGAACAGCTGGCCGAGCGCAAGGCACGGCGGGCAGCGGCAGCGCGCGGTCTCAACGAAGTCGTCAACTGGTCCTTTATTTCCGAGAAAGAAGCTGCGCCTTTCGGTGGCGGAACCTGGTCGCTGGCCAATCCGATCAGCGAAGACCTCAAGGTAATGCGGCCCTCGCTGCTCCCCGGCCTGATCGCGGCCGCCCAGCGCAACGCCGCGCGCGGCGCATCGTCAATCCGCCTGTTCGAAGTGGGACGCCGCTATCTGGAAAACAGCGAACATCCGACCATCGGGCTGGTGCTGGCCGGCGAAAACCGCGCCCGCAGCTGGCAGGCCGGCGCCGCAAGTAAATTTGATGCCTATGATGCCAAAGCCGAGGTGTTGGCGATATTGGACGCCGCTGGCGCACCGACCGACAAGCTGATGGATTTTGGAGAATCAGGCGATCATTATCATCCCGGCCAGTCCGGCACGTTGCGGCTGGGACCGAAGAAGATATTGGCGGCTTATGGCGTACTTCATCCGTCAACGACCAAGGCGATGGGTTTCAAAGGCTCTGCCGCTGCCGCCGAGATATTCCTCGATGCGATACCGCTGAAGAAGAAGTCGGGCC